>JBBQKM010000111.1:0-8634 GCA_038326915.1 Sphingomonadales bacterium | reverse complement strand
CATCCCTAGAATTGGGAGGGGGTCGGTTGCGCCGCTGCCGCCGAACCGGTATCGAGATAGCGATGGAGTCCCGTGCCGTCCTGTCCCGCTATCTTCGCGCCGCGGCGTTGCCGGCGGTGTGCATCCTGCTGATCGGCTATTTCGTCAGCCATGCAATCTCCGGCCCGACCGGCGTCATCGCGTGGAAGGAATACAAGGCCGAACGCGCGGCGCTGCAAAAGCAGGCCGTGATGAGCGCCGAAGCCAAGGCGGCGCTCGATCGCAAGGTAAAGCTGCTCGATCCACGCCGGGTCGATCCCGATCTCGCCGACGAACTGGTGCGCAAGAACCTGAATGTCGTGAAGCCCGACGAGGTGGTTGTTCCGCTCGACAGCAAATAGGGTTGAACCCCGGCGCCACAGGCTCCTATACCGGCATTACTTCACCGGAAAGGCGTGTTTCATGGCTCGGACCGTAGCGAAAAAGGCCGCAACAGCCTCGAATCCCGTGCCGGACCACAATTGGCCGCGCCCCGGTGAACCGATCCGGCACAAGCCGACCAAGGCGGAGCTGCTCGATTTCTATCGCCAGATGTTGCTGATCCGGCGTTTCGAGGAACGCGCCGGCCAGCTCTATGGCATGGGAATGATCGGCGGCTTTTGCCACCTCTACATCGGCCAGGAAGCGGTTGTCGTTGGCATCCAGGCCGCGCTGCAGAAAACCGATTCGGTTATCACTGGTTATCGCGACCATGGTCACATGCTCGCCGCCGGCATTCCTGCCAACGCCGTGATGGCGGAACTGACCGGGCGCCAGGCCGGCATTTCCAAGGGCAAGGGTGGTTCGATGCACATGTTCAGCGTCGAGCATGGCTTCTACGGCGGCCATGGCATCGTCGCGGCGCAGGTGCCGCTGGGAACCGGGCTTGGCTTTGCGCACAAATATCGCGGCGATGGCGGTATCGCTGTCACCTATTTCGGCGACGGCGCATCGAACCAGGGCCAGGTTTATGAAAGCTTCAACATGGCAGAGCTGTGGAAGCTGCCGGTGATTTTCGTCATCGAAAACAACCAGTACGCGATGGGCACCAGCGTCAATCGCGCCAGTTCCGAAGATCTCCTCTATCGTCGCGGCGAGAGCTTTCGTGTTCCCGGCCTGCAGGTCGATGGCATGGACGTGCTCGCGGTGCGCGGTGCCGCGCAAACCGCCGTCGAATGGGTGCGCGCCGGCAAGGGGCCGCTGCTGCTCGAGCTGAAGACCTATCGCTATCGCGGTCATTCGATGTCCGACCCGGCCAAGTATCGCAGCCGCGAGGAAGTCCAGGCGATGCGCGAAAAAAGCGACCCGATCGAACAGGCCAAACGCGAGATCATCGAGGCCGGCTTTGCCGACGAAGCCGCGCTGAAGGCGATCGACAAGGAGGTTCGCGATATCGTCACCGCCGCCGATTTTGCCGAGGCCTCGCCCGAGCCCGACGCGGCCGAACTTTACACCGACGTGCTGGTGGGAACCTACTGATGGCCGAGATCAAGCTGCCGGCCATGTCGCCGACCATGGAGGAAGGCACGCTGGCCAAATGGCTGGTCGCCGAGGGTGATACGGTCAAGCCCGGCGATGTGCTTGCCGAGATCGAGACCGACAAGGCGACGATGGAACTCGAGGCCGATGACGGCGGCGTGGTGACAAAGCTTCACGTTGCCGCGGGCAGCGAGGGTGTGAAGGTGGGCACGCTGATCGCGACAATTTCCGTTGAAGGGGAGGAAGCCTCTGCGCCTGCTGCCGAACCCGCCGCTGCGCCCGCACCGACGAAGCCGCGCGAGCCGGCAAAGCCGGTCGCCGCTGCGGTGCCGACCGCAGCCTTAGCTCCCGCCGCTGATGGCCCGACGAAGCGCCAAACCGTACGCGAAGCCTTGCGCGATGCCATGGCCGAGGAAATGCGCTCGACCCCCGAAGTGTTCGTGATGGGCGAGGAGGTCGCCGAATACCAGGGCGCCTACAAGGTGACGCAAGGGTTGCTCGAGGAGTTCGGCGCGCAGCGCGTCGTCGATACGCCGATCACCGAATATGGTTTCGCCGGGCTTGGCACCGGTGCGGCGATGGGCGGCCTGCGGCCGATCGTCGAGTTCATGACCTTCAATTTTGCCATGCAGGCGATCGACCACATCATCAATTCGGCGGCCAAGACCAATTACATGAGCGGCGGTCAGATGCGCTGCCCGATCGTGTTTCGCGGTCCGAACGGCGCCGCGTCGCGGGTCGGCGCCCAGCACAGCCAGAATTACGGCCCGTGGTATGCCAGCGTGCCGGGGCTGATCGTCATCGCGCCGTACAGCGCTGCCGACGCCAAGGGGCTGCTCAAGGCGGCGATCCGTTGTCCCGACCCGGTGGTGTTCCTCGAAAACGAGCTGCTTTACGGCCAGAGTTTCGACGTGCCCGAGGGTGATGTCGTGGTGCCGATCGGCAAGGCCGCCGTGGTACGCACCGGCAAGGACGTCACGCTCGTCAGCTATTCGATCGGTGTCGGCGTTGCGCTCGATGCGGCGAAGACACTGGCAGCGGAGGGCATCGAGGCCGAAGTCATCGACCTGCGCACCTTGCGGCCGCTCGATACCGCGACGGTGCTGGCATCGCTGAAAAAAACCAACCGCATGGTTGTTGTCGAGGAAGGTTGGCCGACCTGCTCGATTTCGAGCGAGATCATCGCGGTGGCGATGGAGCAGGGCTTCGACGACCTCGACGCACCGGTGCTGCGGGTGACCAATGTCGATGTGCCGCTGCCTTATGCGGCGAACCTTGAAAAGCTGGCGCTCCTGAAGGTCGAGGATGTGGTGAGCGCGGCAAAAAAGGTCTGCTACCGGTGACGACGAACCCGCGCTACCGCCAGTTCCTGGACGGTTTCCATGCGTTTGCCTCGGAGGCCGGGCTGAGCCCCAGTGAGCCCAAGGGCACGAACAATTCGGTGCGCTTTCCAGCAATCGGCGCGGCTTCGCATGTCGGTGTCAGCGTCATCAGCGATTGCCTTAGGGTCAATCTGAACAATGACGGGGATGACGACCGGGCGATCCTCAATCTGCTCGGCACCGATCGTGCCGCCTTTGAATCGGCGATTGGCGAA
Organism: Sphingomonadales bacterium; assembly: GCA_038326915.1. Taxonomy (GTDB): domain Bacteria; phylum Pseudomonadota; class Alphaproteobacteria; order Sphingomonadales; family Sphingomonadaceae; genus Sandarakinorhabdus. The sequence continues at coordinate 5,540 of JBBQKM010000111.1, read as the reverse complement.
GCGCTCGAGTGGGAGAATCCGGACCCGACGCGAAGCAGGACAGTCGTCCGGGCGACGCGATCCGGCGGCTATATGTCGGAAGCGGCCGACTGGACCGGGCAGTATGCCTGGGCCGTCGCCGTCGTCAGCGCCTTCGAACGCGAATACACAGCCCGAATCTGACCGGTCCAAGGCCGAGACTGGAGTGAAAATGCCCGTCGATATCACCATGCCCGCGCTGTCGCCGACGATGGAAACCGGGACGCTGTCGAAATGGCTCGTCAAGGTCGGCGATGCCGTGAAGTCGGGCGACGTGCTCGCCGAAATCGAGACCGACAAGGCGACGATGGAGGCGGAGATCATCGACCTGCGCACGCTGCGGCCAATGGACACCGCGACGGTGCTGGCATCGCTGAAGAAAACCAACCGCACGGTGGTGGAGGAAGGCTGGCCGACCTGCTCGATATCGAGCGAGATCATCGCGGTGGCGATGGCGGAGGGCTTTGACGACCTCGACGCACCTGTGCTGCGGGTGACCAACAAGGATGCGCCGCTGCCCTATGCGGCAAATCTGGAGAAGCTGGCGCTGCTGAAGGCCGAGGATGTGATGAGCGCGGTGAAGAAGGTCTGCTACCGGTGAGCGTAACAGAGGCGCCATTCATTTGGGGTCGTGGTACGCTTATCGTGGATCATTCTAGTGATCTATTTACTTCACTGTGGGGTCGAAATTTCATAGCTTTGTCGTTAACGACCTTTTTCTCGAAAGCCGCTGGGATCGAGGGTGACCCGTGGGTGGGTATCGTCATTTTGTTGTTGCCGTTTGGGGTCATTATTGCATTAGCAATGCTAATCGGTTTTGCAGTCATAAATTCTTTGAATATGATTCATGCACTTTCGGGAGTGTTGATATTGCTTGTAGGAGGCGTAATTGCCTTAGGTGCTGCTTTGTTAATAACTATTTTCTCACCGCTCACGGGTTTTGTAACGATAATATCTGGATTTATGTCTGCAGTGTATTTTTGGCGCCGTGCGGCCGAGCCGCTGCTGCTAGATATTTGAGGTTCCTATGATCGATATCACCATGCCCGCACTGTCTCCCACAATGGAGACCGGCACGCTGTCGAAATGGCTCGTCAAGGTCGGCGATGCCGTCAAATCGGGCGATGTGCTCGCCGAGATCGAGACCGACAAGGCGACGATGGAGGTCGAGAGCATCGACGAAGGCACCGTCGCCGAACTGGTGGTCGCGGCGGGGACTGAAGGCGTGCCGGTCGGGCAGGTGATCATGCGGCTGTCGGGCGATGGCGAGGCGGCGGCGCCGGCCATCGAGGCGGCGCCCGCGCCGGATGCGCTCGACAAGAGCTTCACGCGCCGCACGCCGCCGGTCGTCGCGGAACCGCCACCGACCGCCGAGGACCGCAAGGCCGGGTGGGACAAGGCCGTCCCGGCGCCTACCGGGAGCGATACTGATGGGCGGGTGAATGCCTCGCCGCTGGCACGTCGTATTGCCGAGGCGCAGGGCGTGGCGCTTGCAGGGATCACCGGCTCGGGGCCGAATGGCCGTATCGTGCGCGCCGACGTCGAGGCCGTAGCGGGCAAGCCAGCGTCAGTTGCTGCGACCGCACCGGCCACGGCGCCTGCCGCCCCACCTGCAGCCGCTGCGCCGGCGCCGGCCCCCAAGCCAGCGGTGCCCGCGCCGGGCTTTGCCGATATCCCGCAAACGTCAGAAAAGCTTGGCGCGGTTCGCAAGGTCATTGCGCGCCGCCTGACCGAGGCCAAGCAGACCGTCCCGCACTTCTACCTGACCAGCGATATCCGCATCGACGCGCTGCTGAAACTGCGCGGTGAGCTCAACAAGGCGCTCGAATCGCGCAAGATCAAGCTCAGCGTCAACGACATGGTCATCAAGGCGCTGGCATTGGCGCTGCGGCAGGTGCCCAAGGCGAATGTGTCCTTCGCCGGGGAAACGCTGGTCAGTTACAGCCGCGCCGATATCTCGGTCGCGGTCGCCGCGCCGTCGGGCCTGATCACGCCGATCATCGTCGGGGCGGACCTGAAGCCGCTGTCGGTCATTGCGACCGAAATGCAGGCGCTTGCTGCCAAGGCGCGCGACGGCAAGTTGCAGCCGCATGAGTACCAGGGCGGCACGGCGAGCGTGAGCAACCTGGGCATGTACGGCATCAAGCAGTTCGACGCCGTCATCAACCCGCCGCAGGGCATGATCCTGGCGGTCGGCGCCGGCGAGAAGCGACCGTTCGTGGTCGATGATGCGCTGGCGATCGCGACGGTGATGACGGTCACGGGCAGTTTCGACCACCGCGCCATCGATGGCGCCGACGGTGCCGAACTGATGAGTGCGTTCAAGGCGTTGATTGAAAGCCCGCTTGGGCTGGTGGCATGACCGACACCTTCGATCTCGTCATCCTCGGCTCCGGGCCCGGCGGCTATGTCGCGGCCATTCGCGCGGCGCAACTCGGGCTGTCGGTCGCCATCGTCGAGCGGGAACGGCTCGGCGGCATCTGCCTCAACTGGGGGTGCATCCCGACCAAGGCGCTGCTGCGCACGTCTGAAATCTACCATTATATGCAGCATGCCGATGCCTATGGCCTGTCGGCGACCGGCGTTTCGTTCGATCTCGCCAAGGTGACCGAGCGCAGCCGCAAGGTGGCAGGGCAGTTGAACGCCGGCGTCAAGTCGCTGATGAAGAAGAACAAGGTGACAGTCGTCGAGGGAAATGGCGTGCTGACCAGCGCTTCGGCAGTGACTGTCAGCACCGGCAGCGGCGACCGGGTGTTGACGGGCAAGAATGTCATTGTCGCGACCGGGGCCAGGGCACGCGATCTGCCCGGCCTCGCCGCCGACGGTATCCGCATCTGGACCTATCGCCACGCGATGGTGCCACCCGAAATGCCGACGCGGCTGCTTGTCATCGGTTCGGGCGCTATCGGTGTCGAATTTGCCAGCTTCTACAACGACATGGGCGCCAACGTGACCGTCGTTGAAATGCTCGATCGCATCTTGCCTGTCGAGGATGAGGAGATCAGCGCCTTCATGGCCAAGACCCTCGCCAAGCAGGGCATGCGCATATTGTCGAGCACCAGGGTCAGCGACGTGACGCCCTCGGCCGTCGAAGTAAAGGCGACGATCACGACGGCCGATGGCAAGGCGACTGTCGAGACCTTCAGCCACGTCATTGTCGCCATCGGCATCGTGCCCAATACCGAAAACATCGGGCTGGAGGCGCTGGGCGTCACCACCGAACGCGGTCATGTCGTTGTCGATGGTTTTGGTCGCACCAACGTGCCGGGCCTGCACGCCATCGGCGATATCACCGGCCCGCCATGGCTGGCGCACAAGGCGAGCCACGAGGGCATTGTCTGCGTCGAAAACATCGCCGGGCTGCACCCGCACCCGTTGGAAACCTGGAACATCCCCGGCTGCACCTATTCGCGGCCACAGGTCGCCAGCGTCGGGCTGACCGAAACCAAGGCCAAGGAAGGCGGGCACACCGTCAAGGTTGGCAAGTTCCCCTTTATCGGCAACGGCAAGGCGATCGCGCTGGGCGAGGCCGAAGGCTTCATAAAGACGGTGTTCGATGCGACGAGCGGCGAATTGCTCGGGGCGCACATGGTCGGCGCCGAAGTCACCGAGCTGATCCAGGGCTATGTCATTGCCCGCGGCCTCGAAACCACCGAAGCCGAACTGATGGAAACGGTTTTCGCCCATCCGACATTGAGCGAGATGATGCACGAGAGTGTGCTCGGCGCCTATGGCCGGGCGCTGCATTTCTAGCGTAAGCTGGCGCAGTTGCGGGAGATCGTGATGAAGGCGTTGCTGCTGGTCTGCCTTGGTTTCGCCACTCCGGTGCTCGCTGCGCCCGGCCAGGCGGCGCTTTGCCCCGATCTGGCGTGGACCGAAGCCAAGACCGCGGCGCCGACGCCGGCCGATATCGCCGGCCTGCAATGCTGGACCCGCGCCGGCGATCCGACCGCTGGCTACATGCTCGCGATGCTGACCAAGGCGGGCAGGGGCGTTGTTGCCGATCCGGCGGAGGCAAGGCGATTGCTGGGCCTGCTGGCGAATGGCCAGAGCGGCGGTTCGATCACCGGGGGGCTGAGCAGCCGGGTGCGCAGCTTCAATCTCGATCCGGTGAGTCGTTTCGCCGAGGACCTGATGGTAGCGGCTTATCCGCCGGCGATGCGCGAACTCGCCAAGATGCAATTGCTTGGCAAGGGCGGTGACGTGGATATGTCGGCCGCGATGGGCTGGCTGGAAAAGGCCAGAGATTCGGACAGGGAAGCCGGGATTCTTTACTCAGCGCTGAAGGCCAAGGGCTACTGATCGCGGCAATCGCCACGCTGCTCGCGCTGCCGGCATTGCCGGTACCGCCGCCATCGTTGAGCGCGCTGTGCCCCAAGGCGCGGCCCGGCGAATTTGTCGTCTGTGCCGAAGTCGATCCGCCCAAATCGCCCTATCGGCTACCGTTGCCAGTGGAACGCGATCCCGGTGACCCCCGGAACACCAGCGTGTCGCGCGAACGCAATGCCCTGTTCGATTATGATTCAGGCGGCATTGGATCGTGTAACGGAGCCAACAACGCTGCAGGCTCGGGGTGTTCGGCGCTCAAGCACCGGCGCTGGACCGAACAACGCGCCAACGCCAAAGACCCGCGCGGCCGGCTATGGGACCTTCCTGTCGATTAGGCGACCGAAACCGCTACGAACCGCCCGGTAGCGGGATCGAGAACCCGCAACGTGCCGTCGGCGATGCCGAAATGCGCGCCACGCAGCGTCAATGTGCCTGCATCGACGCGATCGGCGACAAAGGGAAAGCTGCGCAGATTGTCGAGGCTGAGGCGGATCGCCGCCAGTTCGAGCACTTCCTGCGCATCGATATCGGGGTGGACCGATGCGGCGGCAATGGCGGCGGTGCGCGCCGGCTCGATCATGTCCATCCAGTGATCGATAAAGCCGCCTTCGCCATGCTTGGCGCCGTCGAACTTGCCGGTAAGCGAGGCGGTGATGCCGCCGCACTGGGCATGGCCGAGCACGATCAATTCCTCGACATCGAGCTGGGTGACGGCGAACTCGATGGCGGCCGAGGCGCTGTGATAGCCGCGATCGGTCTCATAGGGTGGCACCAGATTGGCGACATTGCGGACGACGAACAATTCGCCGGGGCCGCTGTCGAACACGCGGGTCGGATCGACGCGGCTGTCGGAACAGGCGATGATCATCGTGCGCGGGCGCTGGCCGGCGGTCGACAGCGCGTCGTAACGCTGGCGCTGTTCGACATAGGCGCCGTTGCGAAAGCGGCGATAGCCGGCGATCATATCGTCGAAACCGGCCATGCCGCTGTTGCCCCAACCGTTATCGATCGCTGAGTTAGGCACAGCAGCGCAGGCTGGCAAGGTGACGCGGGCGGCAATGCGCGGCCTTTCCGTTTTGCCATGAAGTCGCTATCTGCGACACATGAGTGAAAATCCTGCCGTCCAGCTTCGTGCCCGCAAGCCCGATTGGTTGCGCGTGCGCGCGCCGACCTCGCCGGTGTTCGCCGAAACC
>JBBQKM010000110.1:0-8660 GCA_038326915.1 Sphingomonadales bacterium | reverse complement strand
CGGGCGCAATGCCGGTTCCCAATGCGGATTGGCGAGGAAGCGCATGTCGAATACCAGATCGGCATTGCGCGGCAGGCCATGGGCAAAGCCGAACGACTGGAAGGTCACGGTCAACTGGCTCTGGTCGCTGCGGCCCAGCCGTTCGGCGATGCGGCGGCGCAGATCGGTGACCGACAGGTCGGTGGTGTCGATGACCAGGTCGGCCCAGCGTTTCAGCGGCGCGGTCAGCTCACGCTCCAGCGCCACGCCATCGGCGAACGGCCGGTCGCGCGCCAGCGGGTGCCGGCGCCGGGGTGCGGGGAAGCGCCGGGCGAGCTCGTCATCCGAGCAATCGAGATAGACCAGCCGGATATCGACGCCTTCGCCGCGCAGCACGCGCAGCCGATCGACGAGCGCCTGGGCATCGAAGGCGCGGGTGCGGGTGTCGATGCCAAAGGCCACGGGCCGCGGTGGCCCTTCGCCGCCTTCCGCCGACGCCAGCAGCGTATCGACCAGCCCGAGCGGCAGATTGTCGACTGCCTCGTAGTCCATGTCCTCGAGCGCCTTCAGCGCCGTCGCTTTGCCGGCGCCCGACATGCCGCTGATGATCAGCATCGGCGGTGCGCTGCCCAGGGGATGAGAATCGGAGGTCACGGGACTGGTATTTAGGGCCGCAAGCGCGGCGCGCAAAGCCCGCTCGGCACGGATCGGCGCCGATTCGCCGAAAGCATCGAAGGCGACGACCGGCACCGCGACCCCGTGCCAGGTGCGAAGTTGCGGATCGGGCAGCCGGTCGGGGGCGGCGGCAAGATCGAGCGCCAGCACCACCGGGGCGGCGGCAGTCGGTTCGGGCAGGATGCCCAGCCCGCGCACCTCCAGCAGCCCGGCGAGCACCGGCGGCGCGCTCGCCAGCAATTGGCCATCAGTGGCCGCCAGCACGACGCGATCGTCGGCGACCAGCCGCCAGCCGCGATCGATCAACCGCAATGCCAGATCGGACTTGCCGGCCCCCGAAGCGCCCAGCAGCAGCACCGCCGCGCCGTCCAGCGCCACTGCTGTTGCGTGAATGGTCGCCGGGGTCGTCTCGGCGCGCATCAGGCCGCCGGCAGGTCGACGGTGAACACCGCGCCGCCGTGGGCGCGGTCGTCGACCCCGATGCTGCCGCCATGCGCGTCGACGATGGCGGCGGCGATCGACAGGCCCAGCCCCGAATGGCGGCCGAAATCTTCCGCCTCGGGCCGTTGCGAATAGAAACGCTTGAAGACGTCGCTGCGGTTTTCGGGCGGGATGCCGGGGCCTTCATCCTCAACGCGCAGCCGCACCGTGCCGGGGCCGGTTTCGGCCGACACGACGACGAGGCCGGGGTTGGGCGAAAACGAAATGGCATTGTCGATCAGGTTGCGCAGTACCTGCGCCAGCCGCGACGGATCGCCGATGACGCGCGCCGCGCCCGCCACCGGCGGCAGATATTCGATGTTCAGCCCCGCCGGGAGCGACGCGGTGCGATAGGCGGCGACCAGCCCCTGCGCCAGCGCCCCGGCATCGACGGGTTCAAATCGCGTGCGCGACAGTTCGGCATCGAGCCGGCTGGCATCGGAAATATCGGTGATCAGCCTGTCGATGCGCGCAACATCGTCGCGGATCACCACCAGCAGCCGCCGCCTCAGCTCGGGCTGTTCGACCTGGTCGAGCGTGTCGACGGCGCTGCGCAGCGACGCCAGCGGGTTCTTGATCTCGTGCGCGACATCGGCGGCAAAGGCCTCGGTCGCATCGATGCGGTGGCGCAGCGCGATCGACATGTCGGACAGCGCCCGCGCCAGCGCGCCGATCTCGTCGCGGCGTTCGGGCAGGCGCGGCACGACGACTTCGCGGCTGCGCCCCAGCCGGACGCGATGCGCGGCGATCGCCAGCATGCGCAGCGGCCGCACGATCGTGCGCGCCAGGTAGAATGACAGCAGCAGGGTCAGCATGGTGATGCCAAGCAGCAGCCAGAAGGACGTCAGCCGTTCGGCGCGCAGGATGCGGGTCAGATCGGCGGCGCTGTCGGTCAGGTGGATGGTGGCGCCGGTGGCGGCGATCGGCGCCGCCGCGGTGATGATGAAATTGCCGTCCTCGGCGCGGCGCAGCCGGGTGCTGGCGGCGGCGGCGGCTTGCGCTGCTGTCGCTTCGGGCCATTGTCCGGCGCGGTCGGGGCGTGCCTCGCGATAGGTCGGGATGGGGCGGAAGGCGGCGATATCCTCCAGCGCGCGATCGATGAAGCGCGCCGACCGCCGCCGCCAGCTCTGCGTTGCCGGATCATCGAGGACAAAGCGCGTGTTGCCCGGCGGCGCCCAATTGTCGGAGGCCAGCGCGCCATCGGCGGCGTAAAGGCGCAGGTGGGTGCCGCGCACAAAGCTGCGCCGCGCGATGGTCGAGGGCAGGGTTGCGGCGGGCATGTCGGCGGCAAAGCCGGCGATGGTGACGGCCTGGCGCGCCAGTTCGGTGCTGCGTTCTGTGATCAGCCGCGACCGCACCGAATCGATATACAGCAGCATCAGCGCCAGAACGATGACGGCAAAGATGTTGACCGCAAAGATACGCGCGCGCAGCGAGCCAAAGCCCAGGCCGCGGCGCCATTCCTGCACCTCGAGCGGTGCCGAGCTAATCCTCGTTGAAGCGATAACCGACACCATAGAGCGTCTCTATGCCCTTGAAGTCGTGATCGACGGCGCGGAATTTCTTGCGCAGCCGCTTGATGTGCGAATCGATGGTGCGATCGTCGACATAGACATCGTCCTGATACGCCGCATCCATCAGCTGGTCGCGCGATTTGACAAAGCCCGGCCGGCTGGCGAGCGTTTCGAGGATCATGAATTCGGTAACGGTCAGCGCGACATCGCCGCGCCGCCCTTCGCCGGCATCCCAGGTGACGCGGTGGCGCGCCGGGTCCATCGTCAACCGGCCGCGCACGATCGGTTCGGCGGCGGGTTCCTCACCCGGCGCTGCCGGCGGGGCATTGCGGTTGGCGACGCGGCGCAGCACGGCGCGGATGCGTTCGATCAGCAGTCGCTGGCTGAACGGCTTGCCGATATAATCGTCGGCACCCATGGCGAGGCCCAGCGCCTCGTCGATCTCGGTGTCCTTGGATGTCAGGAAAATCACCGGCACTTCGGATTTTTCGCGCAGGCGGCGCAGCACCTCCATGCCGTCCATGCGCGGCATCTTGATGTCGAGCACGGCCAGGTCGGGCGGGTTGTCGATCAGCGCCTTCAACGCGGTATCGCCGTCCGAATAGAGCCGCACCGTAAAGCCTTCGGCCTGCAGCGCGATCGACACCGACGTGAGGATATTGCGGTCATCGTCGACCAGCGCGATGGTGGGGGCATTGCCGGACATCGCGGGAGTTGTCGCGCTTGCCGGCGCCGATGGCAAGATGCGGCCCCATTTCATCGCCGATTAACGCATGCGCTTTTGACGAATACGTATGCGTTCGCTATGCGCCCCGGTACGGGGAGATCGCGGCCGCAACGTCGGCCATCATCATCCCGGCAGCCCCGGCTGCCGGTGGCAAAAAGGAATTGGCGCGTGCCATCATCGATCGTTTCGAACCATGGCCTCGCAGCCCAGGGCTATCCGACGGCAGCCGAGCAGCATTGGAATCTCGGCACCGCGCCGCTGATCGAACTGGCCGTGCAGCGCGGCGAGGGGCTGCTGTCAAATGCGGGCGCCTTTGTCGTCGAAACCGGCCAGCACACCGGCCGCAGCGCCAATGACAAGTTCATCGTTCGCGACGCCGTCACCGATGGCTGCATCTGGTGGGGCAAGACCAACAAATCGATCACCCCCGCCCAGTTCGCCGCGGTAAAGGCCGATTTCGCCGCTGCGCTCGCCGCCAAGGATCACCTGTTCGTCCAGGATCTGTTCGGTGGATCGCAGCCCGAACATCGCGTCAAGGTGCGTGTCATCACCGAAAAGGCCTGGCACAGCCTGTTCATCCGCACGCTGCTCGTCCGCCCCGACGCAGCGGCGCTTGCCGATTTCCTGCCCGAATACACGATCATCGACCTGCCGAGCTTCAAGGCCGATCCGGCGCGCCACGGCTGCCGCAGCGAAACCATCGTGGCGGTGGATTTCGAAGGCAAGACCATCCTGATCGGCGGCACTGCCTATGCCGGCGAGATGAAGAAGAGCGTGTTCTCGATCCTCAACTATCTGCTGCCGCTGAAGGGCGTAATGCCGATGCATTGTTCGGCCAACATCGGGCCAAAGGGCGACACTGCCGTGTTCTTCGGCCTGTCGGGCACCGGCAAGACGACACTTTCCGCCGATGCCAGCCGCACGCTGATCGGCGACGATGAACATGGCTGGTCCGACACCGCAGTCTTCAATTTCGAAGGCGGCTGCTATGCCAAGGTCATTCGCCTGTCGGCCGAGGCCGAGCCGGAAATCTATGCCACCACCCAGCGTTTCGGCACCGTGCTCGAAAACGTCGTCATCGATCCGGTGACGCGCGAGATCGATCTCGACGACAACCGCCTCGCCGAAAACAGCCGCGCGTCGTACCCCATCGATTTCATCCCCAACGCCAGCGCCGACAATCTGGGCCCGGTGCCCGACAATGTCATCATGCTGACCGCCGATGCGTTCGGCATCCTGCCGCCGATTTCCAGGCTGACGCCCGAACAGGCGATGTATCACTTCCTGTCGGGCTATACCGCGCGCGTCGCCGGCACCGAAATCGGCGTGACCGAGCCCGATGCGACGTTCAGCACCTGTTTCGGCGCGCCGTTCATGCCGCGCCACCCGTCGGTCTATGGCAATCTGCTCAAGGAACGCATCGCCAGGGGCGGCGTCGATGTCTGGCTGGTCAACACCGGCTGGACCGGCGGCGGCGCCGGCACCGGCGGCACCGGTACGCGGATGCCGATCAAGGCGACGCGCGCGCTGCTCAACGCTGCATTGGACGGCACGCTGAAGACCGGGGAGTTCCGCACCGATCCCAATTTCGGTTTCCAGGTGCCGGTGTCGGTGCCCGGCGTCGACAGCAAGATCCTCAACCCGCGCGAAACCTGGGCCGACAAGGCCGCCTATGACGCCAAGGCCAAGGCGCTGGTCGGCATGTTCATCGCCAATTTCGCGCAATTTGCCGATCATGTGGATGCGGGCGTTATGGAGAGTGCGCCGAAGGCGGCGTAACACCCCGCGTTCCGTGCGGAGCGAGCGGCATCGCTTGCAAATCTGTACCGAAATTGGTACAAGAACACATGGATGTCATCAGCTTTTCCGAATCGCGCGCCAATCTGAAAACGGTGATGGACCGTGTCGTCGCAGATCACGCGCCGGTGGTGATTGCGCGGCAAAGGGCGGAATCCGTGGTCATGGTGTCGCTCGCTGACTGGAACGCCATGGAGGAAACCAGCTACCTGCTGTCCACGCCGGCGAACGCGCGCAACCTGCGGGAATCGATCGCGGAACTCGAGGCCGGCAAGGGCCAGGAGCGTGACTTGGTCGACCTGTGAAGTTGGTCTTTTCGACACGCGCCTGGGATGAGTATCAGCATTGGCAGGCGACACCGGCAACGCTGGCGCGGGTCAACGCGCTGATCCGCGAAGCCAGTCGCACGCCCTTCACCGGCACCGGCAAGCCGGAACCCCTGCGCGGCGACATGAAGGGCTGGTGGTCACGGCGGATCACGCTCGAAGACCGGCTGGTGTATCGCGTCACCGGCAGCGGCGCCGACCAGGCGCTCGAAATCGCGCAGTGTCGATCGCATTATTGAGCGGGACCGCACCCGACTGATTGATCCAAACCGGCGCCGTCAGCTTGTGGCAACGACGAGAGCCTGGCACCAGGCGCCATGGGGCGAGCCTATTACGATGCGAGCGGCGCGACTTTCGCGGCCGCAGACCCGATGGCGATTTTCGGAGCGCTCGCGGCGGCGCTGAATTTTCCGGTCGAGGCGGCGCAAAAGGGCGCGTGGCTCACCGAAATCGCGCAACTGCAGGCGCTTGCCGCCGCCCTGCCGGACGCCCACATCTTCCTCGAATTCGCGATCCCGCGGATGGGCCGGCGCGCCGATGCGGTGATCACCGTCGGCGGCCTCGTCTTCGTTCTCGAATACAAGGTTGGCGAGCGCGAATTCGCGCGCCATGCCATCGAACAGGTCCATGGCTATGCGCTCGACCTGAAGAACTTCCATGTCACAAGCCATGACAAGGCGATTGTGCCGCTGTTGATCGCCACCGAGGCGCCGCCGCAGCAGCTCGATTTCGGTTTCTACGCACCTGATCGTGTTCACAGCCCGGTGCGATTGTCGCCGGGCGATGTGCTGCCCACCATCCGCCGCATGGTCGCTGCCGGTGACGCGACCCCCTTCGACGCCACCGCCTGGGCTGCCGGCAGTTATCGCCCGACGCCGAGCATCATCGAGGCGGCCGAGGCGCTGTATCGCGGCCATGACGTCACCGAGATTTCGCGATCCGAAGCCGGCGCTGAGAACCTCACGCTTACCGCCGCCGCGATCGAGGCTGTTGTTGCCGACATGAAGGCGACGCGCGGCAAGGCGATCTGCTTCGTCACCGGTGTGCCCGGTGCCGGCAAGACGCTGGCGGGACTCAACATCGCCTGCGGTCGGATGGCGCGCGATATCGGCGAGGATGCGACGTTCCTGTCGGGCAACGGCCCGCTCGTCGATGTGCTGCGCGAAGCGCTGAAGCGTGATGTGCGGGCGCGCAAGGGCCGGCCGGTGCCCGGCGACGCGCGCCACCTCGCCGAGCGTTCGCCGGACAAGTTCGTCCAGAATGTCCATCATTTCCGTGACGAATATATCGCGGCCGACCAGATCCCGTCCGAACATGTCGTCGTCTTCGATGAAGCGCAACGCGCCTGGAACCAGGTCATGACCGCCGATTTCATGCGCAAGAAGCGCGGCCAGGCCGGCTTTGACCAGTCCGAGCCGGCGTTCCTGCTATCGGTCATGGATCGCCGCCCGGATTGGTGCGTCGTCGTCTGCCTGATCGGCGAGGGGCAGGAGATCAATCGCGGCGAGGCCGGCATCGCCGAATGGGTGCGGGCGCTGCAGGCCGAACTGCCGCACTGGCAGGTGCATTTGCCGCCGCATCTGCTCGCGGAAGGCTCGAGCCTCGATGCCGGGTTATGTTGGCATCTGGCGCACCGCGTGGCGGCGCCCGATCCGGCGCTGCACCTGGCGGTATCGGTGCGGTCGTTCCGGGCTGAAGTGGTTTCGGGCTATGTGGCGGCGCTGCTCGGGCCGGATGCTAGTGCCGCGGCAGCGATCAGGCCGGCGACCGCAACCTTCCCGATCCTGCGCACCCGCGATCTTGCCGCGGCGCGCGCCTGGCTGCGGGCGCGGCGCCGCGCCGGCGAGCGTGCCGGGCTGCTCGCATCGTCGAATGCGCTGCGGCTGAAGCCGGAGGGGATTTACGTCAAGGCCGACATCGACGTCTGCAACTGGTTCCTCAATGCGACCGAGGATGTGCGATCGTCGAACAGCCTCGAGGATGCCGCGACCGAATTTGCCGTCCAGGGGCTGGAACTCGATTGGACCTGCGTCGCCTGGGATCTCAACCTGCGCCGCGGTGCCGGCTGGGAGCCGCGCGAATTTCGCGGCACCCGCTGGAATGCCGTTCATGGCGAGGCCGATGTGCTCGGCCGCGCCGACTATGTCCGCAACGCCTATCGCGTGCTGCTGACGCGGGCGCGGCAAGGCATGCTGATTTTCGTGCCGCGCGGCGATGCCGCCGATGCGACCCGGCCACCGGCGGATTACGACGCCGTGGATGCATGGCTGGCGGATTGTGGTGTGCCGGCGTTGTAGCGCGCGGGGGTCGCGGCAAAGCCGCGTCAGCCTGCCCCGGCGAAGGCCGGGGTCAGACGAGATCGGGCGGCAGGAGCGCCGCCCGCCTCGGTGGCCGGGCTGGCGCGAGTCCGCGCCTTGCGCTGCGCGCCGGCTGCGGCCGCGCTGCGCCTAGAACGCCGGGTCGTGAATTCCGCACTCGCTCTTGTCCCAGCCGCGCCAGCGGCCGGCGCGGGGGTCTTCGCCGGGTTGGACTTGCGATGTGCAGGGCACGCAGCCGACGCTGGGATAGCCTTGCGCTTCAAGCGGGTGGCGCGGCAGTTTGCGGGCTTCGAATTCGGCGTCGATGGCGGCCTTGGTCCAGTCGGAAAGCGGGTTGATCTTCAACCGGCCTTCATCGATTTCAAAGCGGGGCAGCGCGCCGCGGCCGGCCTGGAAGCCCTTGCGGCCCGAAATCCAGGCGTCGAACGGGGCGAGCGCGCGGCGCAGCGGCTCGACCTTGCGCAGGTCGCAGCAGCCATCGGGATCATAGCTCCAGCGCAGGCTCGTCGCGTCCTTCGCCGCCAGCAGCCGCGGATCAGGGCGGAAGACGCGAAGATCGGTAAAGCCGAGTTTTTCGGCCAGCTCGTCGCGATAGGCGAGGGTTTCGCCGAAAATCTTCTGGGTGTTGACGAAAATCACCGGCACGTCCTTGTCGACCGCTGCCACCATGTCGAGAAGCACCGCCGACTCCGCGCCGAACGACGATTCTGCCGCCACACGCCCGTGCAATTCCCCCGCCAACAGGTCGGCGAGCATGTCGGGTGTCGAAACGCCCGCGTAGTGCGCCGTCAGCCGCGCCACATCGGCCGCCGTGAACGGTGCAGCCGTATCGATGAGGTCGACG
>JBBQKM010000109.1:0-8689 GCA_038326915.1 Sphingomonadales bacterium | reverse complement strand
AGGTTGTAACCGTTACGCAGGCGGCTAGGATTGCTGCTCGTGTCCGGGGGGATGAATGAACCTGCTGCGCCGCCCCTTGCTGCTGATCCCGCTGGTCCTTGTGCTGCTGTTCGGCGGCGCGGTGGTGGCGGGCTATACGCTGCTGCCGGGCGTGGTGCGTTCGCAGGGCCAGGCCTGGGTTGAAAAGAACCTGCAGCACAAGGTGCTGACGATGGGGGCGATCAGCTTCGATCCGTGGTCGCTGCTGCTCGATATCCGCGACATCGCCATCGCCGATACCGCCGCGCCGCAGGCGCCGCTGGTGACGATCAAGGACCTTCAGGTCGATCTCAGCCTCCGGTCGCTGTGGAATCTGTCGGCGCAGCTCGACGCGCTGCGGGTCGACACGCCGGTCGTCGATGCGGTCCTGCGCAAGGACGGTTCGATCAACCTGCTCGAACTGATGCCGCCAGACGATGGGAAACCGATCCCCGAAGTCTTCATCGCCGACCTGACGGTCAAGGACGGCCGGGTGCGCTTTACCGACCAGCGCCGTACGACGCCGCAAACCAAGGCGCTCACGCCGGTGACGTTCAGCCTGACCAATTTCGCCACCCGCAACGATGCCGGCGGCAACGGCCATCTGGAGGCACGCAGCGACGAAGGCGAAACCTTTGCGTGGACCGGCAAGGTCGCGATGGCGCCGCTCCGATCACAGGGCAATTTCACCATCGGCGCGCTGCAACTTGCCAGCATCGGCCGCTTTGCCGGTGATCTGATCCCGGCGAAACTCGCCGGCGGCACGATCGACCTCGCCGGCCGATATCGCTTTGCCGCACTGCTGGCACAGCCGGGCCAGCCGGTGCGCACCGAATTCGACGCCGATGTGACGCGGCTGGCGCTGGCCGGGATCGACGTTACCGCCAGCACCGGCGACCATGTCACCATCAAGGCGCTGAGCGTCGCGCCGACAAAGCTTTCGCTCGCCGCCGATGCGGTAACCGTCGGCGATGTCGCCATCGACGGCATTGCTGTTACCCGCGCCACCGGCGAACGCGCTGCGGTGGCCGGGCTGACGCTGGCGTCGACGCGCTATGCGATCAAATCGGGCGCTGCCGACATCGGCGCGGCGGCCGTCAGGGGCATCAGCGTGACCGGGCGCGGCCGCGGCGCCGAAACGCTGGCGCTGGCCGCGATCAGCGTCGCCCCCAGCCAGGTGCTGACGGCGTCGCAACAGGCCAATATCGGCGTCGTGTCGGCGTCCGGCCTGCGCCTTGGCGCCAAGGTCGCCGCCGACAACAGCATCACCATTCCCGGGTTGTATCCGCTGGCGTTGCCGAAATCCGCCCCCGCCGC
Source organism: Sphingomonadales bacterium (assembly GCA_038326915.1). Taxonomy (GTDB): domain Bacteria; phylum Pseudomonadota; class Alphaproteobacteria; order Sphingomonadales; family Sphingomonadaceae; genus Sandarakinorhabdus. The sequence continues at coordinate 7,354 of JBBQKM010000109.1, read as the reverse complement.
TGCCGGCCCGGCGTGGAAGCTGGCGCTGGCCGGCTTCACGCTCGACGATGCGGCGTTGCGGGTCGATATCGCCCGCCCGGCACCGGTGCGGCCACAGACGATCAACCTGGCGCCGGTCACCGTGAAGATCGGCCCGCTGACCAGCGCGCTCGATGCGCCGCTGCAGGTCGATATCGCCGCCGGCATCAACGGCAAGGCAAAGCTGCATGTTGCCGGCACCGCTGCAGCATCGGGCAATGCCGATCTCGCCATCGATCTGGCGAATTTCCCGCTCGTGGCAGCGGCGGCGCTGGCACCCCCCAACAATGTCGTGGTGCGCAGCGGCACGCTGTCGGTCAAGGGCCGGTTGCAGGTCGCGGCAGCGAAAGCCGGGCCGCGGCCGAATTTCACCGGCAATGTCGGCGTCGCCAATTTCGACATCGCCCAGCGTTCCGATGGCAACGACCTGGTCAGCTGGAAACAGCTCGATATCAACGGCATCCGCTACCAGTCGGCGCCCGACAAGCTGGCGATTGCGCGGATCCAGTTCGATCGGCCGATCAGCCATGTCATCTTCACCCGCGACCAGCAGCTCAACCTCGCCACTGCCGCCGGGGTGGCGCCGGTATCAGCGCCGCCGCCTTCCGCAGCAGGAACCATGGCCGAAGCCGGGGTGCCCGCCGAGGCCGTGGTGCCGCTTGCCCAAGCCACGCCGCCGGAGGCCGCGCCACTGCCGCCCGTACCGCCCGCAGCATCAGAGCCCGCCCCTGCTGATCCAGCGCTGCCGGTTGCAGCGAAAGGTGGCGCCGTCGGCAAGCCGAAACTTCGGGTCAAGGCCGTGGTCAGCAACACGCTCAATACGGCGGGCAAGCTGCTGCCGATCACCATCGGCGAAATCGCCGTCCGGGGTGGCATCATTGCGTTCGAAGACCATTCGATCGAACCGAATTTCGCCGTCCGTATCCAGAACTTTTCCGGCGCGGTCACCGGCTTGTCGACGGCGCCGGGCAGCCAGGCGCGGTTCAATCTCAAGGGCTATGTCGTCGATCGCTTTTCGCCGGTCACGATCACCGGTCGTGCCAACGTCTTTGCCTATGATTCGAATACCGACCTCACGGCAAAGTTCAGCAATATCGAGCTGCCGGTGTTCAACCCCTATTCGGGCAAATGGGCCGGCTATGCGATCGCCAAGGGCAAGCTGACGACGACGTTGCACTATCGCATCGTCAATCGCGGCCTGCAGGCCGACCACAACATCGTCATCGACCAGCTGACCTGGGGCGACGCCACCGACAGCAAGAGCAAGGTGTCGCTGCCGATCCGCCTCGCGACATCGCTGATGAAGGACAGCAACGGCGTCATCAATCTCGATCTGCCGGTTGGCGGCACGCTCGATGATCCGACGTTCAAGGTGTGGCCGATCATCTGGAAAATCGTCGGCAATGTGTTCACCAAGATCATCACCGCGCCGTTCAAGTTCATCGGCAGCCTGTTCGGCGGCGGCGGCGAGCAGGCGCAGTTCATCGTGTTCGAGCCTGGTTCGGCGGCGCTGCCGGCCGACGCGGGCAAGGTGCTGCAGGCCATCGCCAAGGGCCTTGCCGACAAGCCCGAGATAAACCTCGACATCCCTGCCGGCGCCGGCATTACGGAGGACGCCGAGGCGATCACCACTGCCAAGTTGCACGCCGCCGCGCTGGCCGGCAAGAAAGGGCCTGTGGCGGCCGATTATGCCGGGCTCGATGTCGGCAAAAAGGCCGACCAGCTCAAATCCGTCTACAAGGCCCGGTTCGGCAAGGCGCCGAGTTTCCCCAAGGATGCCGGCGTCGAAAAGGCCGGCATGTTCGCCGGTGGCGAAGCGAAAAAGGCGGCGGCCGAAAGCCAGGTCAAATGGCTCGAGGAGCAGCTGCGGCCGAAATTCACCGCGACCGATGCCGAGCTGGAGGCGCTGGGCCAGGCGCGCGCCGGGGCGGTCAAGGAAGCGCTGCTCAGCGAAGGCGCGATTGCACCGGAGCGGGTGTTCGTGTCGACGCAAAGCACCGTGAAGGCCAAGGACGGCAAGGTCGAGATGGAACTGCAGGTGAAATAACCTCCCTCCCCCTTGCGGGGAGGGCGACTCGCGCAGCGAGCGGGGTGGGGGTAGCAAGTGTCGCAACCCGTGAACCCCCACCCCGCTCGGCTGGCGCCGAGTCGCTCTCCCCGCAGCCGTAGGCGACGCCTTCGCGTCAACGGGGAGGGAGTTTTACTTGACCACGACGTCGCCACCCCGCACCGCACCGGCATGGGGACAATCACCACCGCCGCGCCATCGACCCGCCGCATCCTCGGCGCCAGCCTCATTGGCACCGCGGTCGAATTCTACGATTTCTACATCTATGCGACCGCCGCCAGCCTGGTGTTCGGGCCGCTGTTTTTCCCGTCCGATAATGCGTCGGCGCAATTGCTCGCCGCCTATGCCAGCTTCGCCGTCGCTTTCATCGCGCGGCCGATCGGGGCGCTGGTGTTCGGGCATTTCGGCGACCGCATCGGGCGCAAATCGACGCTGGTTGCCTCGTTGCTGCTGATGGGCGGCAGCACCTTCCTGATCGCCTTCCTGCCGACCTATGCGATGGTCGGCTGGCTGGCGCCGGTGCTGCTCTGCCTGCTGCGTTTCGGGCAAGGCTTCGGGCTTGGCGGCGAATGGGGTGGTGCGGCACTGCTGGCGGTGGAAAATGCCCCGCCCGGCTATCGTGCCCGCTATGGCATGTTCCCGCAACTCGGCGCCCCGGTGGGGTTCATCGTGGCGAACGGGCTGTTTTTGGCGCTGGGCCTGCTGCTGCCCGAGGCGGCGTTTCGCGAATGGGGCTGGCGGCTGCCCTTCCTCGGCAGTGCGCTGCTGGTCGGCGTCGGGCTGTGGGTGCGGCTGAAACTCACCGAAACCCCGGCCTTTGCCGCGCTCGCCGCGCACGGTCCGCCGCCGGCGGTGCCGATCGCCGAGCTTGTCCGGCTGCACTGGCGCGAAACGCTGTGCGGCACCTGCGGGGTCATCGCCTGTTTCGCGCTGTTCTATCTCTCGACGGCGTTTGCCCTGGGCTATGGCACGACCCGGCTCGGCTATGCGCGCGAGACGTTCCTCAGCGTTCAGCTGTTCGCCATCCTGTTCCTTGCTGCGGGTATCCTGCTGTCGGGCTGGCTGGCGGATCGCTATTCCCCGCGTGCCGTGCTGATCGCGGGCTGCATCGCGGCGATCGGCGTCGGCGGGCTGCTGGCGCCGTTGCTCGGCAGTGGGTCGCTGCTGCTGGTCGGGGTGTTCCTGTCGCTGGGGCTGTTCGTCATGGGGTTCGTCTATGGGCCGCTCGGCGCCTGGCTGCCGGGGCTGTTTCCGGCGCGGGTGCGCTATACAGGCGCTTCGATGGCGTTCAACCTGGGCGGCATCCTCGGCGGCGGGCTGGCGCCGGTGCTGGCGCAGGCGCTTGCCGATCGCGGCGGGCTCGGCTGGGTCGGCGCCTATCTGGCGGCGGCGGCGGCGGCGAGCCTCGTCGGTGTGGTCCTGCTGAAACGCCCGGCGCTTGCCTGAACGCCGGCAGCCCGATAGCCCTGTTGCCATGAAAGCCCTGCTCCTCGCGCTCCTCGTCTCCACACCAGTGCTGGCCGCCGATGATCCGGCACGCTGGCAAGCGCAGGCGGCGCGGGTAACGATCACGCGTGATGACTGGGGCATCGCGCATGTCCATGGCAAATCCGATGCCGATGCGGTGTTCGGCATGATCTATGCCCAGGCCGAGGATGATTTCCCGCGCGTCGAAACCAATTTCATCAACGCGCTCGGCCGGCTGTCCGAAGCCGAGGGCGAATCCGCCATCTGGCAGGACCTGCGGATGAAGCTGTTCATCGATCCTGCCGATCTGCAGCGCCAATATGCCACCAGCCCGGCCTGGCTGAAATCGCTGATGGTCGCCTGGGCCGATGCGCTGAATTTCTACCTCTACAAGCACCCCGCGGTGACGCCGCGGGTGATCCGGCATTTCGAACCCTGGATGGCGCTGGCGTTCAGCGAAGGCAGCATCGGCGGCGATATCGCCGGCATCTCGCTCAGCCGGCTGGCGAGCTTTTACGGCGGCACGCCGCTGGCGCTCGACGATATCGACACCGGCCGGGTGCGGCCCGAGCCTGCTGGTTCCAACGGCATCGCGATCGCGCCGTCGCACAGCGCCAATGGCCATGCCCTGCTGCTGATCAACCCGCACACCAGCTTCTTCTTCCGGTCGGAGGCGCAGGTGACGAGCGACGCCGGCCATGATGTCTATGGCGCGTCGACCTGGGGGCAATTCTTCACCTACCAGGGCTTCAACGCGAACATCGGCTGGATGCACCCGACCAGCGTCGCCGATGTCGTCGACGAATTTGCCGAAATCACCCGTACAATCGCCGGGCGCACCGAATACAAGTTCGGTGATACGTGGAAGCCGGTGACGGTGAAGATCATCGCCGTGCCGTATCGCGACGCCGCCGGCGCGATGAAGGTCCGCAACTTCACCACCTGGCGGACGATCCACGGCCCGGTGGTGCGCAGCGAGAATGGCCAGTGGATCAGCGTGGCGCTGATGGACAAGCCGGTGGCGGCGCTGCAGCAAAGCTGGCTGCGCACCCGCGCCAGCGATATCGCCAGTTATATGAAGGTCGGCGAACTGCGCGCCAATTCGACCAACAACACCATCCTTGCCGACCGCAAGGGGGAGATCGCCTATCTCCACCCGCAATTCGTGCCGAAACGCGACCCGCGGTTTGACTATACCAAGCCTGTCGATGGCAGCGACCCGGCCACCGCCTGGGCCGGCGAAACCCCGCTGGCGCAACTGCCGACGGTGATCACGCCGAAAAACGGCTGGGTGATGAACGTCAATGATTCGCCGTGGCACGCCGCCGGCGCCGACAGCCCGAAAGCCGCCGAATACCCTGCGTACATGGCGCAGATCGACGCCAATCCGCGCACACCGCACGCGATCCGCGTGCTCGATGCGACGCCGAAATTCACCGCCGACAGCCTGCTCGCCGCAGCCTATGATCCATGGCTGCCGGCGTTTTCGGATCTCGTGCCGACCTTGCTGGCAGCGTACGACCGCCTGCCCGCCACCGATCCGCAGCGCAGCCGGCTCGCCGGGCCGATCGCGGCGCTGCGCGGCTGGGATTGCCGCACCGGTGAGGCATCGGTACCGACGTCGCTCGCGGTGTTCTGGGGCGATGCGCTGGTCGCCCGCTATGGCGCCGCGGCGAAAAGCGACGATGAACCGGTGGTGCCCTATCTCGTCAAGGTGCCGGTCGATGCCGACCGCCTCGCGGCGCTGTCCGACGCGGTGCGGCGGCTGGAGCAGCAATTCGGCAAATGGGCGACGCCCTGGGGCGAAATCAATCGCTTCCAGCGGTTGACTGGTGATCTCGTCCAGCCCTTCGACGACAAGGCGCCAAGCACGCCGATCGGTTTCGGCTCGGCGCAATGGGGCGCGCTGGCGTCATTCGGATCGAAACCCTGGCCCGGCACCAACCGCTGGTACGGCACCTATGGCAACAGCTTTGTCGCGGTCATCGAGTTCGGCCCGCAGGTCAAGGCGGTGGCGATTTCTGCCGGCGGCGAGAGCGGCGATCCGCAATCGCCGCATTTCACCGACCAGGTCGACCGGTATCGGCGGCACGACTTCCGCACGGTGTATTTCACGCCCGACGACCTGAAGGATCATGTGAAGCGAGCGTATCACCCGGGCGCGTAACCAAATCCCCCCCCCTTGCGGGGAGGGCGACTCGCGCGCTTGCGCGAGCGGGGTGGGGGTCCCAAACGTCGAAATCAGCAACCCCCACCCCGCTCGCTTCGCGAGTCGCCCACCCCGCAAGGGGGAGGGAGCGGGTTACTTCGTCATCCGCGGCGCTTCCACCCCGTCCGCCACCGCGGCCGTCAGCGCGGCGAAAAACCGGTTGAAATCGCTCGCGGCCTTGGCGTCGTACGGCTGCGCCGGATCGTCCTGCGGGCGGTGGTACCGCGTCGTCACCCAATTGCGGTAGATCGTTTCCTCGGGTGTGCGCGGGCGATAGCCGAAGATGAACGCCGTCGCCGGGATGCCGGCCTGCAGGAAGGCGGCGTGGTCGGTGCGGGTGTTCATGCCGCGCTCGGGCTCCGGATCGGGCTGGATCGCAATCTTGAACGGCGCCGCGACGGCGCGCACCGTGTCGATCAGCGTCGATTCGCCCATGCCGAGCATCGTCAGCCGGCGCAGCGGAAACAGCGGCCGCAGGCCATCGAGGTTGATGTTCGCCGCCAGCGCCGCCTTTGGCACGATCGGATGCCGGACGAACCAGCGCGCGCCGAGCAGGCCTTTTTCCTCCCCGGTGAACACCGCGAACAGGAGCGGCCGGCGGAACCCCTTGCCGCGCCGCGCCTCGGCAAGCTGGATCAGCGTCGCCACATAGGCGGCATCGTCGAAACTGCCATTGTACAGCGCGTCGCCGGCTACCGCCTCGCCATAGCCATAACCATCGCTATGCGCCGACACGACGACGACCTGGGCGCTGAGCGCCGGATCGGTGCCGGGCAGCAGCGCCAGCACGTTGTCGCTGGTGAGGTCGCGCTCGGTCACCGCGATCGTCGCCGTCAGCCGCGCCGGCAGCGCGAAGGTTTCCAGCGGCCGCGACAGCCCGCCATCGGTCAGCACCGCCGACGCCAGATGGCCGCTGCCGTCGATCAGCGCGGCGAACGCCGCGGCGTTGAGGCGGAACTGCGGAATCGCCGGCTTGGGCAGGGCCTCGTCGGTCGCGACGATGGTGCGCGCATAGGCATCGGGCCAGCGCGGCGGCTCGACGGCGAATTCGCGATCATCGACGGTGATCATCGCCACGGCCCCGGCGGCGCTGGCGGCGGCGGCGTGCTCCGCCGCCAGCGGCAGACCGGCGTGGCGATTGCCGAAACACACCGCCACCTTGCCGCGCACTGTCTCGCCCAATTCCTTCGCCGAGCAATAGCCGCCGAACACCATCGCCGCGTCGATCGTCGCCTGCAGGCCCGGCCCGGCGCGCAGGCCGACATCGTAGAGGAATTTCAGCGCGACGGTCTTGCCGGGCTGGACGATGGCGATGCGCGTTGCCGCGGGATCGACCCGCCATTCGTGCAGCCGCAGCGTCTGCGTCCAGCCGCCATTGTCGCCCGCCGGCTGCAGCTTTGCCGCCTTGAAACGCGCCGCGATCATCGCGACGGCGCGGGCGTGGCCGGGGCTGCCGGTGTCGCGCCCCTCCATGCTGTCGTCGGACAGCGCGGTGGTGGTCTGCCACCAGGCCTTTGTTGCGGCATCGGGCGCGGCGAATGCCGGGGTGGCGAGGGCAAAGGCGAGGAGGAAGGCGCGGGTCATCAAATGTC
>JBBQKM010000108.1:0-8764 GCA_038326915.1 Sphingomonadales bacterium | reverse complement strand
CGAACCCGGCCACGTCATCATGGCGGCCGACTATAACCAGATCGAGCTGCGGCTGGTCGCGCACATCGCCGATGTGCCCGAACTGAAGCAGGTCTATTCCGAAGGCGGCGATGTTCATGCGCTGACCGCGCAGGAGGTGTTCGGCGAAGTCACCCGCGACACCCGCGCGCGGGCGAAAACCATAAATTTCTCGATCATCTACGGCATCTCTGCGTTCGGCCTTGCGCAACGGCTTGGCATCGATCGCGGCGAGGCGGCGCGCTACATCGACCTCTATTTCAGCCGCTTCCCGGGCATCCGCAACTACATGGCCGAAACCATCCTCGCGGCAAAGGACAAGGGCTTTGTCACCACCCTGTTCGGCCGCAAGGCGCATGTGCCGCTGATCTTTTCCAAGAACCAGGGCGAGCGCCAGTTCGCCGAACGCGCCGCGGTCAACGCGCGGGTGCAGGGCACCGCCGCCGATATCATCAAGCGCGCGATGGCGCAGATGCCGGGCGCGCTCGCCGCCGCCGGGCTGGGCACGACGAAAATGCTGCTCCAGGTCCATGACGAACTCGTGTTCGAAGTGCCCGAGGGCGATGTCGAAGCGGTCACGCCGGTGATTCGTGCGACGATGGCCAATGCCCACCGGCCGCTCGTGCACCTGTCGGTGCCACTGGGGGTCGAAATCGGCCACGGCCCAAGCTGGGGCGATGCGCACTAGTCGCGGGACGGTACCCTGATGCGCAGCTTGGTTGAATCGCGCCGGCAACGCGCCTAAATTTGGCGTCAGGGAGACTGCCGATGCGTTTCGTGGCCGCCTGTCTTGCGATTGTCGCCGTGCCGGCGCCGGCGGCTGCCGAATATCGCTTTGCCGCGTCGGGCCGCTATGTCTGTGCCGATGGCAGCCTCGCCGCGATCGCCGAGCAGCCCTATGGCACGATCCTGACCCACAAGGGCCGTGAAGTGCCGCTGTCGCACGGCCTCGCCTGGTCGGGATTTGTCTATTCGGGTGGCGGCTTGACGTTGCGCGGCCGCGGCAAGGAAGGCGCCAAGACGCTGGAGATCAACCAGGCCGGGGCGCCGCCGCTCGCCTGCAAGGCTGTGCCGGCCGCCGCCACGCCGGGGGTCGCCACCGGCACAATCGCCTATCCGGCGCGCATGGCACTGCCGCCGGGCGTCGTGGTCAGTGTCGAACTGCGCGACACGGCCCGCGCCGATGCGGCGGCACCGCTGCTCGCCCGCACCGAAATCCGCCCGCGCGGCAACCAGGTGCCGTTCCACTGGCGGCTCGATTACGATCCGCGCCGCGCCGCCCATCCGGCGCGGCCGTCGCTATCGGCGCGGATTACCGATGCAAAGGGCCAGCTGTTGTGGATCAGCGACACCTTCACGCCGATCCCGGTCGGCGCCGATGCCAGCCACGCCGATGCCGAGATCCGGCTGGTGCCGGTACGCTGAGTGTTTTCCAGTCGGATACCTTCATCCGACGGTTAAGAAAACACGACCACAAAAGCTTTCAAAGTAGTGCGCGCGCCGCCCAATAGGTGATGCCGGCGGCGACATAGGCCGCACCGAACAGATAGGCGAACATGAACGCCGGCCACTTCCAGCCGCCGGTTTCGCGCCGCGTTACCGCCAGCGTCGAAATGCACTGCGGGGCAAAGACGAACCAGGCGAGGAACGCCAGCGCGGTCGGAAGGCTCCAGGCGCCGCGCAGTTTCGAAATCAGCCCGGCGCTATGGTCTTCATCGACGCCCTGCAGCGAGTAGACGGTGCCGAGCGCGCTGACCGCGACTTCGCGAGCAGCCATGCCGGGCACCAGCGCCAGCGCGATTTCCTTGTTGAAGCCGATCGGGCGGAAGATCGGTTCGAGCCCGGCGCCGATGCGGCCGGCGATGCTGTATTCGAGCGCCGGGCGGTTCCAGTCCGCCGGCGGCTTCGGCCATGTGGCGAGTGCCCAGAGGGCGATGGTGGAAATGAGGATGATGCCGCCGGCGCGCACCACGAACGCCTGGGCGCGCTGGTACATGCCGATGCCGATGTCGCGCGGCGCCGGCCATTGGTATTTCGGCATTTCCATCAGGAACGTCGGGCTCGGCCCCCTGGTGACGGTCTGGCGCAGCGCCCAGGCGGCGACGAGCGCGCCGATGACGCCGACGATGTAGAGCACGAACAGCACCAGCCCCTGCAGCCCGAGCACGCCCCAGACCGGGCGATCGGGAATGAACGCGCCGATGATCACGGCATAGACCGGCAGCCGTGCCGAACAGGTTATCAGCGGCGCGATCAGGATGGTGGTCAGGCGATCCTTCGGCGAATCGATCGTGCGGGTCGCCATGATGCCCGGCACCGCGCAGGCGAATGACGATATCAGCGGGATGAAGGCGCGGCCGTTGAGGCCGACACGCGCCATCAGCCGGTCCATCAGAAAGGCGGCACGGACCATATAGCCCGATTGTTCGAGGCAAAGGATGAAGAAGAACAGGATCAGGATCTGCGGCAGGAAAACGACGACCGCGCCGACCCCGCCGAGCACGCCATCGACGAGCATCGAACGCAGCGGCCCGTCGGCCATTGTCGCGGTCAGTGCGGCCTGCGCCTGTGTGACCAGCCCGGCGAGCCATTCCATCGGCGCCGCCGCCCAGGCGAACACCGCCTGGAACATGCCGAACAGCAGCACCGCCAGCAGCAGCGGGCCGAACACCGGATGCAGCGCCACCCCGTCGAGTCGCTGCGACCAGCGCCGCCGCGCGCCCTGGCTCAACGTCACGGTGTCGGCGATGACCCGCGCCTCGCGCTGCAGCAGCTTGACATCGGCCTCGGGCGTCGCAGCCACCACCGGCATTTCGGCGCGCAGGGTGGCAGCGAGCCCCGCGGCAAGATCGTCGAGGCCGCGCCGCCGCACGGCCACCGTGGCGATGACCGGCAGCCCGAGGATCGACGCCAGCCGCTCGGCATCGATGGCCATGCCGTCGCGCGCCGCCAGGTCGACCATGTTGAGCGCCACCAGCATCGGCAGGCCGAGCCGGCGCAATTCGAGCACGAAGCGCAGGTGATTGCGCAGGTTCGTCGCATCGACGACGGCGACGATGGCATCGAGCCGCTTTTCGCCCGCCAGATGCCCAAGCACGGCGTCGCGGGTGACGGCTTCGTCAGGACTGCGCGGCGTCAGGCTGTAGGTGCCGGGCAGGTCGATCAGCTCGGCGATGCGGCCATCGGGCAGCGGCAGCCGCCCCGATTTGCGCTCCACGGTGACGCCGGGATAATTGCCGACCTTTTGCCGCGATCCGGTCAGCGCGTTGAACAGGCTGGTCTTGCCGGCATTGGGATTGCCGACAAGCGCCACGACCGGCATTGTAACAGGAGCGTTCACGTCACTCGGCGGCGGTTGCGGCGGGTGGCGGCTCGATTTCGATCAGGCGGGCCATGGCCTTGCGCAGCGCGACGGTCATGTTGCCGACGCGCACCGCCAGCGGATCGCCACCGAAGGGCGCGCGGTGGAGCAGCTCGACATCGACACCTTCGTCGAAACCCAGTTCGTGCAGCCGTTGCGCGGTCAGCGGGTCGAGCCCGGCGCGATCGATCGCCGCGATGGTGGCCACCTCGCCGGGCGACAGCCGCTCGATCAGGCGGGGGTGGGGCATGTTATTCGGGCCAATCGCGACAGTTGTTGCGAACGGTTATCATGTGGCGGCGGCAAGCGCCAGTAGGGATAATTCCCTAAACTGAAGGATAGCGCAGGCGCCCGAGAAACCGCGCCGGGTTGGGCAGATTGGCCATCGCGCTCTGCACCCGCGCCTTGGTTTTCTCGAATGTCATCACATCGTCGATGCGGCGGTCGATGAACGCCCAGGTCGCTTCATGGTCGTCGCTGTCGTCTTCGAGCCAATAGAGCAGGCTGGCCGAATAGACTCCGGCGAGGATGGTGCGCTTTGAATAATGGTTGAAATCGGTCGCGGTGTCGCCGGCGGCGCGCCACATTGCATCGGCGGTGCGCCACAGCGTCCGTGCCGACAGCGCGGCGTTCTGCGGCTGCAACAGCACCGCCAGCGCGCGGCGGACCGCCTCGCGGTCGGGGCTGGCGGCTTCGAGGCGGCTGCGCAGCGCGTGGCGGATACGGTCGCGCACCTTCATGTTATGGGCATTGCCCATCGCCTCGGCCATCATCGCATCGGCGCGGGCGGTATAGGCGTCGACCATGGTCGCGGCATCGGGCAACGCCATCGCGGCGATGTCGCGGTCTATGCCTTCGGCGTCCGCGGCGAGGTCGCGGCTCGTCGCGGTCCAGCCGTCGAACGGCACATTGGGCAGCATCGCCGCGACAAGGCGCGGGCGCAGGTCGGCGAGTGGAATATCCTCGGTCATAAGGCGAGCATAGCGGCTCTGCCGCCGGGGCTCCAGCGCCGCGATTGCCGCAATGGCCTTTTCGCAGAGTCGCTTGCGCTTGTTTCCCGGTGGCGCCTCTGCTATGCGCCGCGCTCGCTCCGGCAGGCTTGCCTTGTCGGAATCACTTTTATTTGGACAAGCGTTGGGCCTGTGCCAGGCCCGGCGACGTGAATGGAGAGAACGGCTGCATGCAAATCGTGGTTCGCGACAACAATGTCGATCAGGCGCTGCGCGCGCTCAAGAAGAAGCTGCAGCGCGAGGGCGTCTACCGCGAAATGAAGCTGCGCCGTCACTATGAAAAGCCCAGCGAGAAGCGCGCCCGTGAAAAGGCTGCCGCTGTCCGTCGCGCCCGCAAGCTCGAGCGCAAGCGCGCCGAACGCGATGGTGTGAAGTAAGCATTTCCGCGAAAGGCCGCGCCATGGCGACCGCTGCACCGAACACCGGGAAATCCGGTGGCGTCCTGAAGTGGCTGGTCGGCGCCGGCGTGGTTGCGGCGATCGTTGCCGCCGGTGTCTATCTCGGCACCGAAGGCCAGGTTGCCGCGGTGCGCCAGGATGACATGAAGTTCCTCGCCGACAACGCCAAGAAGGCTGATGTGAAAACCACCGCCAGCGGCCTCCAGTATAACGTCATCCGCGAAGGCACCGGGCCCAAGCCCGGCAAGTCCGACACGGTGCTGGTGCACTACGAAGGCCGGCTGGTCGATGCCGCGCACACCGTATTCGATTCGTCGTACCAGCGCGGCCAGCCGGCGGCATTTCCGCTCGACCAGGTGATTCCGGGCTGGACCGAAGGCGTCCAGCTGATGCCGACGGGTTCGAAATATCATTTCGTCGTGCCGCCCGAGCTTGCCTATGGCGCCCGCGGCGCCGGCGGCGTGATCCCGCCCGGCGCCGTGCTCGAATTCGATATCGAGTTGCTGGCGGTCAAGCCCAAGTAAGCCGTTCGCGCCATGCTGGCATGAAAGACCCCGCCTTGCGAGAGGCGGGGTTTTTCATGCCGCCGGAGCGCCTATTCGCTGACCTTCTTGTCAAGGCCGATCAGATAGCGGTTCGACCGGATTGCCGTCAGCCATGTCACCGGGTTGAACGATGTCGAGCCATCGAGCGAGAAAGTGATGAACTCCGCCCGGCCGACCAGATTTTCGATCGGCAGCATGCCCAGCCCGCCGAGCATCGGATCGAAGCGGCTGTCTTCGGAATTGTCGCGATTGTCGCCCATCAGGAAGATATGCCCCTCGGGCACGATCAGCGGCTCGGTATTGTCCTGCGGCGTCTGGCCGAGATCCATGGTCAGATAGCTGCGGCCGGATGGCAAAGTCTCGCGGAAGGTCGGGTAGCGGCACACCGCGACGCCGGCGGCGTTGGTGGTGCGATACTGCGCGTCGATCGGCGATATGCAGTCGCTGTTCGGGCTGACCGGGATTTCAACAGGTGCCACCGCGACCTTGGACACCGGCGTGCCGTTGAGGATCAGCTGGCCGTCGCGCATCTGCACGGTGTCGCCGGGCAGGGCGATGACGCGCTTGATATAGTCGGATTTGTCGCGCGGGCTCTTGATGACCGCGATGTCGCCGCGCGCCGGCATGCGGCCGAGAATGCGGCCCGGCATTTCGGGCAGCACGTTGAGCGACGGCGACAGATAGGAATAGCCATAGGGAAATTTCGAAACGATCAGCCGGTCACCGATCAGCAGCGACGGCAACATCGACCCCGACGGGATGTAGAAGGGCTTGGCGATCAGCGAATGCACGCCGAGCACGGCAAGCACCAGCAGGAACAATTGCCAGGCTTCGCTGGCCCAGTTCGTCGGCTTCTTGGTCGCCAATGTCGCCTCGGTCATAGGGGGCTCGCGGTAATGAGGACGATGGCCTGCGCCCAGGGGTGGTCGTCGGTCATCGTCAGATGCACGGCCGCCCTGTAACCCGGTGGCGTGATTTCCGCCAGCCTTGCCGCGGCGCCGCCGGTCAGCGCCAGGGTCGGCGCGCCGCTCGGCAGGTTGACGACACCCATGTCGCGCATGAAAACGCCCTTGCGAAATCCGGTGCCGAGCGCCTTGGAGCACGCCTCTTTGGCGGCGAAGCGCTTGGCATAGGTGCCGGTGCGGGTGAGCACGCGGCGATCGGCCTTGGCGCGTTCGACGTCGGTGAAGACCCGGTTGAGGAAACGGTCGCCGAAGCGCGTGATGCTGTTTTCGATGCGATCGATGTTGCACAGGTCGGAGCCGAGCCCGAGCACGAAAACTCCGGCCGGAATGTTCATCCGGCGCGCGCCGCGTCCATCGCCGCACGCATCCGCGCGATGGCGGGGCCGAGCCCGGTGAACACCGCTTCGCCGATCAGGAAATGCCCGATGTTGAGCTCCGCGAGTTGCGGCATGGCGGCCACCGGCCCGACATTGTCATAGGTCAGCCCGTGGCCGGCGTGCATTTCAAGGCCCAGCGCGGCGCCATGTTCGGCGGCGCGGTGCAGGCGTTCGAGCTCCACGGCCACTTCGGCGTCGGTCACAGCGTGGCTGTAGGGGCCGGTGTGCAGCTCGACGACCGGTGCGCCGAGCCGGGCGGCGGCCTCGAGCTGGTTGGCTTCGGGGGCGATGAACAGGCTGACGCGGATGCCGGCCGCCTTCAGCCGCGTGATGATCGGCGCCAGCGTATTGTGCTGCCCGGCAGCATCGAGGCCGCCCTCGGTCGTGCGTTCGGCGCGGCGTTCGGGGACGATGCACGCCGCGTGTGGACGGTGCTGCAGCGCGATGCCGAGCATTTCGTCGGTGGCCGCCATTTCGAGGTTGAGCGGCAGGCTGATGCTGCCGACGAGCGCATCGAGATCGGCGTCGGTGATATGCCGGCGATCTTCACGCAGATGCGCGGTGATGCCGTCGGCGCCCGCCGCCGCTGCCATCAGCGCGGCGCGCACCGGATCGGGATGCAGCCCGCCGCGCGCGTTGCGGATCGTGGCGACGTGATCGATGTTGACACCTAGGCGGAGACGATCGGTGCGGAGGCGTTGGGTCATTTCGCGCCCTCCGGGCATAGCGCTGCCGACAACAGCTCATAGGTCAGACCCTTGCCCTGCCACGGCTCGCCGAAATCGGTTTCGCTGGTGCTGGCAAAGGCAATGATGGCGACGCCGCGTTCGGGGGCGATGATGTTACGCACCTGGACATTGCCGACTTCGCCGCGCCGCTCAACAATCTGATGGGCAGCAGTGCAGCCGCGGGGCTTGACCGGATAGGACCAGACACCGAGCGCTGCATAGCCCAGCTTGGGATCTCCCGCCCACATCGTCGCGGTCGCGGCCGGCCCGAGCAGCTTGCCGTCCATCAGCGCGCGATCGAAGGCCAGCAGGTCGGTCGCCGTGCCCGCCAGATTGGCGGCGGGGCCAAAGCGGCCGGGATCGATGCCCGCGTCCGTTCCGCCCTTGCCGTTGCTGCCGGTAACGCCGTCATGATCGCCGGGCTTCAGGACGCGGAGCGATTTGAGCCCGAGCGGCCTGGCAATGCGGTCGGCAACCAGCCGATCGAAGGTCTCGCCGGTCACCGCCCCGAGCAACGCGCCAAGCACGACATAGTCACAATTATTGTAGCGGAACCCCTCGCCGGGCGCGCGGCCCGACGGTTTGAGGCATTGCTGATCAAGACCCGGTGCCGGCTTTGGCGACGACCGCAGGTAGGTCAGCGGAATGCCGTCCTTGTCCTTGGGTCCATCCTCGGGGTCGAACAGGCCGGAGGTGTGGTTGAGCAGGCGCTTGACCGTCACCGCATCACCCCCCGGCAGTGCAACCGATGTCAGGTAGCGTGATGCCGGCGCATCGAGATCGATCCGGCCCTTTTCGACTTCCTGCATGACCAGTACGGCAACGATCTGCTTGGTGACCGAAGCCCAGCGCCAGATCATCGTGTTGCCGGCGGCGACCTTGCCCCTGGCCTTGGCGGCGGGACCAAAGAAGAAGTTGAGATTGAGGTCGCCCGGAACACCGATGACGATGGCGCCACTGCGCTGTTGGTCCATGGCCGCGGCGGGGGAAGCCATGCGCTCGCCCATGGCCGCCAGCGACCCGACGGCCGGGTCAGCCGCTGCAGCGGTGGACAGTGCCACCGCCGCCAGAAGCGCAAGATTGAGCCTCATGCCGCGCGGCTGCCCGGCTTGATCGCCGGAATCGCCGCGAGTTCGGGTGGCAGCGCGTCGGCGGCATAGCTTGGCACGTCGAGGCGGATCAGCGGGGTGAACGGCACGCCGAGATCGGCCTTGCCATTCGACCGGTCGACGAGCGACGCGGCATGGATGACGTCGCCGCCGGCGGCGTTGACGGCGGCAATGGCTTCGCGCGACGACAGGCCGGTCGTCACGACATCTTCCATCAGCAGCACCTTCTGCCCCGGTTCGAGCCTGAACCCGC
>JBBQKM010000107.1:0-8787 GCA_038326915.1 Sphingomonadales bacterium | reverse complement strand
GATGGCGGTGGTCGCCGCTGTGATGGCCGACCCACGCGTCAACCTTGCGGGCTTCACGGCGATTCTCGCGGGGCAGCAGAAAGTCCGCTGGGTGACGAGTTTCCACAACTGGATCAAGACCTGGTACGCGCCGCTGCTGTTTCGCCCGCATCTGTTCGTGCGCGGCGGCCGGCTGCTGTTCGGCGATCACGCGATGTTCTTTCGCCGCAAGGATTTCGACGCCGTCGGCGGCTTCGATGTCGACCTGGCGGTGATGGAGGAGGCCGAACTCTGCGTCCGCATGGCGCGGCTGGGGCGGACACGCCTGGTCGGGCGCTTCGTCTTCACGTCGGACCGCCGCGTG
Organism: Sphingomonadales bacterium; assembly: GCA_038326915.1. Classification (GTDB taxonomy): domain Bacteria; phylum Pseudomonadota; class Alphaproteobacteria; order Sphingomonadales; family Sphingomonadaceae; genus Sandarakinorhabdus. The sequence goes on along the minus strand of JBBQKM010000107.1, from coordinate 8,444 downwards.
GTCGCCTGGGGCGAGTGGCGGGCGAACTGGATCTACCTCAAGGTCGGCTTTCGCTGGGGCCTCGGCATCAGGCCGAAAGCGCTGGGGCAGCTCTACCCGGATGTGCGCTGAAGCTTGGGTCACGTCAGTTCGTCACCAGTGGCGGGATTCCGGCGCAGCCTGAAAGCGAACGTTCGGTCCACCTCCGGCTTTTTGCGACAACGCAAACGACCAACGCGGCGGCCACCCAGAAGGGTGAATGCCCGCCGTTCATCCGAAAGAACAAAAAGCGAGAGCGATCTGCAGTCAGCATTACTTGAACTCTGCCTCCGCGTCGTAAATGCATGGACAGACCCAAATCTCGCTTGCATTCCTTTCCGAAGGCGTTAGCTTTTTGCTATCATCGGGCTTTAAATTTGTCCATTTGGGAGTTTGTAGTGAAGCCTCCCGCAACAACAATCCCCAGGAAGTATCGTTGCCCAGTCTGCCACGAGAAGACAGGGGTAAAGATATATTATGGCCTGCCGGATCCGGATTTTTTCAAGGACATGGACGAGGATGACTACGAACTAGGTGGCTGTATGAGTCCTATAGTAGACGAAGATGGCGCCTACTCAAGCGGCACTAGGCATTGCAAGTCCTGCGGCCATGAGTGGTTCGGCAGCTATAAATCAGCGGTAGAGACGTTACGTCCTGGCGACGAGTGAAGAGGCATTGCTGATGTATAAACATGCGAGGTATGCGGCTGGTGAAGGCGGGTCGAAGTCCGCAGATTCAATGTGGAAACATTGTACTAATGTCAATATTAGTAATAAACGGTTCGCGCAACGGCTTGGGATGGGTCCGAGTTTTAGCCTACTGATCGTAGATAAATATAAACGTCATCTAGAAGCAGCGAAATACGACCGAGAATTGTCGGCAAAACTACTAAACCTGTATGGAGCAAGGTTGAAAAATGGTAAAATGTGGACTGCAGAAACTGTCGAGTTAATGCTGAGACGAGCCAATGGAGTGCTAAAAAAGAAAGGAGCCGATCTCAATCTTCCATTTTAAGAGCCAAGCGGTCGTTGTCGCTTCATTCGATTCATAAGCCGCCAGCTCTCTATCGACCTCAAGCTCCCATCCCCAACGCAATCACCCGCGTTGCCGCACAAATCCCTTGGCCAGACAAAAGCCGATCAATCGATCCATCCAGGCCCGGTCGGTCGCCGCGCACACCAGCCCCAGCGCCCGCGCGCCCACGGCCTCGAACGCCGGCGCGCGCTGCAGATAGGGTGTGTACAGCCCCGCCACCGCGGCGATCCGCCGGGGCAGGGGTGCCGCCTGCGCCGGATCGACAAAGCGCACCCGGCCCAGCCCCGGCACGGCGGCGATGGCTGTGGCGATCATCGGCACCGGCACCGCCTGGTCGGCGACCAGGTGCAGCGTCTGCCCGGCCGCCGCATCGAAACGCTCGACCATCGCCACCAGCCCGGCGGCTACATGGTCGATCGGCACCAGGTTGAGCGTTGCCCCCGCCACTGCCGGCAATTCCGGCACCAGCCCCGAAGCGATCAGCCTGAACAGCATGTAGATATTGTCGAAATCGCGGATCACCCCGCCCGCCGCATCGCCCACCACGATCGACGGCCGGGCGATGGCAAACCGAAGTCCCGATGCCCGCACCAGCGCCTCGCCCGCTGCCTTGCTGGCCTCATAGCCGTTGGTGAAGGCGGTGCCGGTCGCCGCCTCCCGAATCACGCCATCGTCCGTGCCGCAGACATAGGCGGTGCTGACCTGCAGCAGCGGCACGCCCAGCGCGCGCGCCACCGCGATGGCATGGGCGGTGCCGTCGATGTTGACGGCGCGATACACATCCTCGGCCGCGTCGAACGCTGTGATCGCCGCCGAATGGACGACCATGTCGACCGCCGGCAACGCATCCAGCCCCAGCAACGGCAGCCGCACATCGCCGGCCACCACCCGCAACCCCGGCACCGCGGCGCCATCATTGCCGCGCACCACCCGCTCGCGGTGAACCAGCGCCGTCACCGCATGCCCGCGCGCCGCCAGCCGCGCGCACAGCTCGCCGCCGATCAACCCGGCAGCCCCCGTCACCAACAGCCGCATGAAATCAGCAGCAGCCGCTCGACGCCACCACAGCCGGCCCCGCCGCATCGAACGGCAGGCTCGTGCCACAGCCAGCGAAAATGCCGTAATGCCGGGAAAAATCACCGATGAAATCGAAATGCCGCGCCAGCCGGGTATCGGCCAGCATCTTCCAGCTGTTGCCGCACACCGGGAAGACCTTGCCGGTTTCAAGGACATGGTGCTTGTCGAGCGTGAAACGCCCCGGCTGGCCTTCGACGGTGCCGCGATAGACGACCGCCTGGCCATAATCCTCGCATTCGGGCTCGAGCCCATCCAGATTGAACAGCCGCCAGGTGGCCGAGAAGAACCCGATGCCGGCGACCATGTCGGCAATCACCGGGTCGCCGAGGCCGAGCGGCCGATCGGTGACGAGCCGCGGATCGGCAAAGCCCGCCGACTTGGCGAGAGTGAGGAAATCATTCCAGTAGAGCGCCCCCGACAGGCATTCGCCGTGGAGGACAGGATCGGATTTCAACGCTTCGGGCACTCGCCGGTCGGCGTAGACATCGGAAAAATACAGCTCGCCGCCGGGCTTGAGCAGGCGATGCGCGGCGCGGAAGACCGCCGCCTTGTCGGCGACGAGGTTGATGACGCAGTTCGAAACGATGACATCGAAGCTTGCATCGGGGAGGCCGAGCGCCTCCAGCTGTTCGATATCGCCATCGACGAAGCTGACGTTCGACGCCGCATGGCCGAAGCGGTCGCGGTGCCAGTCCTGCGTCGCCCGCGCCACCGCAAGCTGTGCCGGCGTGGCATCGACGCCGGTGACATGGCCCGATTCGCCGACGAATTGCGCCAGCACATAGGCATCCTGCCCGGCGCCGCAGCCGAGATCGAGGATGCGCGCCCCGGCAATATCGGCCGGCGCGATGAAACCGCAGCCGTAATAGCGCGCGCTGACATAGGGGTGGATGTGCGCCAGCGCGGCGCGCAAGGCCGGGCCGGGGGCATCGGCCACCGCACAGGCATCGGTGCGCAAATCCGCCGAGCCTTGCAGCACCTGGCCGTAATAGTTGCGGCTGTTCTCGATATTCATCGCGGCCTCGGATTGCTGGTGCCTGGGTGTTCGCAGTTACGGCGGCATCGGTTACGGTGATGCGAAATTAACGTTGTAACCGAAAGCCGGTCGCCGGCGTATCTCATTCGGGCCGGGTTGCGCCGGCCGATTGCCACAGGAGCCTCGCATCGCTCGTTCCGACCCGTCGCCGTTCGAAGTCACCGCGCCGCGGCTCGATCCGGCCAAGTTCCGCGATCCGGCCACCACGGCGAAAGGCGAACCGCGCGCCAGCGTGGCGCTGCACCGCCTGGAAACCCTGTGGTTCAACACCGGGACGCTGTGCAACCTCGCCTGCGCCACCTGCTATATCGAAAGCTCCCCCACCAACGACGCGCTGGCCTATCTCGGCCTTGGCGATGTCGAGGCCTATCTCGATGAAATCGCCCGCGATGGCCTGCCGGTGCGCGAGATCGGCTTCACCGGCGGCGAACCGTTCATGAACAAGGCGATGCCGGCGATGATCGCGCTGGCGCAGGGCCGCGGCTTCGATGTGCTGGTGCTGACCAACGCGATGCGGCCGCTGCGCCGGTTCGAAGCTGCGCTCCTCGCGCTGCCGCGGGACAGATTGACGTTTCGTGTCAGCCTCGATCACCATAGCGCCGCGATCCATGATGCAGAGCGCGGGGCCGGCAGCTTCGCCATCGCCATCGACGGCATCGAATGGCTGGCAAGCAACCGTTTTCAGGTTGCCATCGCCGGCCGCCATCTGCCGCACCAAAGCGCTGCCGAGGCGCAGGCCGGCTATGCGGCGCTGTTCGGTGGGCTGGGCCTCGCCGTGCCGCCGCTGGTGCTGTTCCCGGAAATGGATGCCGGCGCCGATGTGCCCGAAATCACCACGGCGTGCTGGGGCATCCTCGATGTCGCACCCGAAACCATGATGTGCGCGTCGTCGCGCATGGTCGTGCGGCGCAAGGGGGCCGCGGCCCCGGCGGTGCTCGCCTGCACGTTGCTTGCCTATGACCCGCAGTTCGAGCTCGGGGCCACGCTGGCGGCGGCATCAGGGCCGGTGGCGCTCAATCATCCGCATTGTGCGCGCTTTTGCGTTCTCGGCGGAGCCAGCTGTTCGGGCTGACCCCGCGGGACATCGACCCGATCAGCAGGCCTTTTTGCGGCCGATCTCGTGGCCGACAACCGCGCCGCCGCCGGCGATCAGCGCGCTTTCGCCCAGATTGGCGCCCAGCACGGCGGCACCGATACCGGCAATCGCGGCACCGGCGATGGCGCCATCACGCTTGTGGCGGCTCTTGGCGGCGCGGCACTGTTCATAGCTGTTATAGGTGTTGCCGTTGTAGGTGTAGCGCGTCTTCTGGCGGGCTTCGGCGGGTGCCATCGGCAGGGCCGTGGCGGCGATGGCGGCAATCATCAGGGTGGAAGCAATACGCATGGTGTGTCCTTCTCGGTGTTCAACGTACCGCCTGATGGCATGATGAACCTTAACAATTGCCAACGCTTGAATTCAGAAAAGGTTCAGCCGGCGGGTGCAAAACCGGGCACAACCCGGTAGCGTATCGGGGCTTTGTTGCGATGGGGTGTCCCGATGAACAACTTGCTTGTCGCGTCTGCGGTCGCGCTGCTGGCCGCCACGCCGGCGCTTGCCGATGGTAATCGCGGCCGCGGCCACGGTGGTGGCTATGGCAATCACGGCGGCGGCAATGGCGGTGGCAACGGCGGTGGCTATCGCGGCGGTCGCGACGGTGATCATGGCCGGCCCGGCTATGGCGGCGGTTACGGGCGCCCCGGCTATGGCAATGGCGGTGGCTATTATCGCCCCGGCTATGGCCGGCCTGGTTACGGGAATGTCGGCTATGCGCGCCCGGGCTATGGCTATGGCGGCGGCTATTATGGCCGCCCCGGCTATGGTGGCGGCTATTACCGGCCGCCGATCGTCCGCTACCGCCCCGCCTATTACGGTGTCCCGGTCTATGGCGGCTATGGCTATGGCTATGGCGGTGGCTACGGCTATTATCCGCCCGTTGGTTACAATCAGGTCGTGGTGACGTCGGGTCCCGGCTTTGGCGGCGGCTATTACGGCGGCGGTTATGGCGGCGGCTATTATGATCCCTGCCGCTCGACCGGCACCGGCGCGGTCATCGGCGCCATTGCCGGCGGGCTGATCGGCAATGGCCTGTCCAACCGCTATGATGGCGGCCTTGGCACCGTTGTCGGTGCCGGGCTTGGCGCCGTCACCGGCACCGCCATCGAACGCAACCAGCGCTGCGGCTATTGATCCCCGCCGCCCGCGCCTGATCGATCAGGCGCGGGCGATGGCGGCCAGGAACGGCGCGCCATAGGCTTCCAGCTTGCGCGCGCCGACCCCCGGAATGCGCGCCATGTCGGCCAGTGTGCGCGGCCGGCCGGCGGCCATCGCGCGCAGCGTCGAATCGTGAAAAATCACATAGGGCGGCAGGTTGGCCGCCGCCGCCAGCTCGCGGCGCACGGCGCGCAATGCCTCGAACAGCGGCACATCGCCCGATTCCACCGCCGCCGTCGTCGTGCTGCTGCCGCGTGCGCGTTTCGGTGGTGCCGTGACGATCTTCAGGCTGATCGGCACCTCGCCCTTCAATATCGCCCGCGCCGCCGGCCCCAGCGCCAGGCCACCATGTTCGCCATCGCGGACCAGCGCCTCACCGGCCTCCAGCTGCCGCGCCAGCGCCTTCCAGCCGTCCTGGCTCAGGTCGCTGCTGCCGATGCCGAACACCGACAGCGCATCATGGCCGAACTTCGTCATCTTCTCGCCGGTTTTGCCCATCAGCACGTCGATGATGTGCTGGGCGCCGAACCGCTGCCCGGTGCGGTAACACGCCGACAACAGCTTGCGCGCTGCCTCGGTGGCGTCCTGCAGCGCCGGCGGGTTGAGGCAATTGTCGCAATTCCCGCATGGCGCCGGCCGCGGCTCCCCGAAATATTCGAGCAGCGGGATACGGCGGCAGCCGCCGGTTTCCAGAAAGGCGATCAACGCGTTGAGCCGCCGCGATTCCTCGGCCTTGCGCGCTTCGCCGGCCTCGCTCTGGCTGATGAACTGGCGGGCGCGGGCGATATCCTCTGCCCCCCACAGCAGATGCGCCACGGCGGGGTCACCGTCGCGGCCGGCGCGACCGGTTTCCTGATAATAGGCCTCGATCGATTTGGGGAGGCCGATATGCGCGACAAAGCGCACATCGGGCTTGTCGATGCCCATGCCGAACGCGATCGTCGCCACCATCACCATGTCTTCGGATTTGACGAAATCGGCCTGGTTCTTCGCTCGCACGCTACCGTCGAGCCCGGCGTGATAGGCGCGGGCGTTGATGCCGTCCTTGACCAGCCAGCCTGCCACCTGGTCGGTGACGGCGCGGGTGGGGGCATAGACGATGCCCGGCCGCCCGGCCTGGGTGGCGATAAAGGCGCTCAACTGGCGATGGCTGTCGTGCTTGGGCGTCACCTCATAGCGGATGTTGGGGCGATCGAAGCCGGCGACGACCATACGATCATCGGCAATCCCGAGTTGTGCCAGGATGTCGGCGCGGGTGGCGACATCGGCGGTCGCGGTCAGCGCGACGCGCGGCACGCCGGGCAGGGCGTCGCACAGCGACCGCAGCTGGCGATATTCGGGGCGGAAATCATGGCCCCACTGGCTGACGCAATGCGCCTCGTCGATGGCGATCAGCGCGATTTCGGCGCGCGCAACCAGGGCGCGAAACCCCTCCATCGCGGCGCGTTCGGGGGCAACATACAGCAGGTCGAGCTCACCATTGCGCAGCGCCTCGATCGTCGCATCGCCATCGGTGGCCTGGCTGTTGAGCGCCCCGGCGCGGACCCCAAACGCCCGCATGGCGCGCACCTGGTCGGCCATCAGCGCAATCAGTGGCGAAATGACGATGCCGCACCCCGGCCGCACCAACGCCGGGATCTGGTAGCACAGCGATTTGCCCGAACCCGTCGGCATGATCGCCAGCACGTCGCGCCCGGCGCAGACATCGGTGATGATCGGTTCCTGCTGCCCGCGAAAGGCGGGAAAGCCGAAAACCGATTTCAATATGGCGTGGGGGGTGGTGGCGGCGAGCATGGGGTCGAGCGCAGCGATAGCCCAGTGCGCGTGCCGCTGCTATGCCCTGCACATGCAGTTCGAACGGATATTTGCCGCATTCATCGTCGCCGCGGCGATCAGCACCGGCGCGCTGGCGCTGCGGTCGGATGCGGTCGATTTCGATCCGGCGCTGGTGGCGCTGCCGCTGTCGGCGACGCCGCTGCCGCTCAACCGTGACGATCCGGCGATCGATCGCGTCGGGGCGCTGCAATTCCTGGGGGCGGTGCAGATACGATCGAGCGACGCGCGGTTCGGCGGGCTGTCGGCCTTGCGCGCCGGCAAGGGCGCGCGGCTGCTGACGGTCAGCGATACCGGCAATTGGGTGGCCTTCGACACCATCGAGCGCGGCGGCCGGCTGGTCGGCGTCGCCAACGGCGTAATGGTGGCGATCCGCCAGCCCGACGGCCGGCCGGCGGCAACCAAGGCGGCAGGCGATGCCGAGGCGCTGGAATGGGACCCGGCAACCGGCGACGCCACGATCGTCTATGAACAGGCACACCGGCTGGCGCATTTCGCCGGCATCCATGCCGCCCGCCCGGCAACCCTGGCGGCGATCCCGGTGGGCACCGAATATCTGACCGCGATGACCGGCTGGCCGCTGAACGGCGGCGGCGAGGCGATGGCGGTGCTCGCCGGCGGCGCGGCGCGGATTATCATTTCCGAACTGGCGCGGCGCCCCGATGGCCCGCACCCGGCGCTGCTGACAATCGGTGACAAAACTGTCGAGATCGGTGTCGATGGCCCCAAGGGCCATGCCCCCACCGATGCCATCGCGCTCGACGACCACCGCATCCTGGTGCTCAACCGCAGTTTCTCGCTGATGGGGCAGAGCGCCGTGCTGACGCTGGTCGATCTGGCGCCGGTGCTGGCGGGCAACGCGACGACGGCGCCGGCGCGCGAACTGGCGCGGCTGGCACCGCCGCTGACGGTCGACAATATGGAAGGGCTGGCAATCCGCCGCAGCGCCGGGCGGACGTTTGTCTACCTGCTGTCCGACGACAATCTCAACGCCGTCCAGCGCACGATTCTGATGAAGTTCGAGCTGCTGCCCTGATCGGCTGTGTCGCTTGCAGGAAAATAGAAAAAGCCGTCACCCCCGCGAAGGCGGGGGTCCATCGCCTGCCATCGCCTTCTGTGGGCAGACTCAGGTGATGGATTCCCGCCTTCGCGGGAATGACGCTGCAATGTGAACGACATTCAACCTACCGCTTC
>JBBQKM010000106.1:0-8814 GCA_038326915.1 Sphingomonadales bacterium | reverse complement strand
CCATGCTGTCGCAGTGCTTCACGTGTTAGATCACCGGTCGCCGCCCGGTCGTTTTGGGGTTTCGCAGGCAGTCGGATTTCGAGCTATCAGGCTTGCTGAAAGGCAAGCAAGGCGATCTCCGCCATTCCTTCATTCAGCGTTTCTCACGTCGCCGAATCCCAAGGATTGATCAGTTCCACACCTGTCGCTGCAAAATCAGCTATATTGCGCGTGACGACGTGCATTCCGTGAACCAGTGCGATCGCCGCGATCATCGCATCACGGTCAGCCCGTCGGTCTGGCACGTGGATGACCGAGCAGCGGCGTGCCGCCGCGCTATCAAATGGCAATATCCGGCCTTCGAACGCCTTCAAGACCTGACCTTCAAGCCACTTCCGCAGCAACGCCCCTTGCGAGGCGTCCTTCCGTTCAATCTGCCGAACGCCGATTTCAAGTTCGAGTACAGTGACGCTCGATATGAACAGCATCGGGACCGCGACCCTTGCTGCCCAGGCAACGACATTGGCGTCGGCGAGGTTTGTGGCGGCTTTTCGCAGTTCCGAGACAATGTTTGTGTCGAGCAGATACATCAGAAAAAACCAACCGAACGAAAGATTTCGCCTGCCAGCGGTTGCGGCTCGAACTCGATTGCGTCGTGCCTCGCCATTGCAAGCAAATCTACTATGCTGCCCGTCGAGGCCGAAAGGCGGCGATAATCGTCGATCGTAAGCAGGACATGCGCGGGCTTGCCGCGATCAGTGATAAAAACCGGGCCCTGTTGTGCCGCGCGCTTGGCACCGCTGGCATCCTGATTGAATTCTCGACTCGTCAACGTGGTGATGCTCATCGTGAACACCTCGAATTATGTAGATACATATCTACAACGTACTTACTGCCGTTTCAACCCTGGGACAATTGCTGGACAAGCGCCAGATCGGGCCCGTGCTGTCCAGCCAGCGCCACCGCTCGGATGCGATCGGCGGCAACGCCCGTCTGGCGGCGAGACACTGAGTTTGCCATTCAGTCTCTCTGGCCGGTGAAGGTGGAGCCGAGGGCGCTTGCTGCGCGTTTCAGAGCAGGAACGATCTACGGGGGCTGGGATGAAGCTGAATTTTTGGGGCTGGGCAGGCATTGTCGCGCTCGTGCCAGTCGCAGCGGCTTTTTCGGGCGGCCCCAAGATCGGCGGATCGGAAACTGCAGCGCGCGCGCTCGCTGGCGGGACGGCCACCGCAGAGGGCATCTCGATCCTTGCAGACCGCGCCCGTACTGGTCGACTCACCCGGCCGGCAAGCAATAGCAGTTCCGAACATGCTCTCGCCCTCCGGGCTTCATACCTCTCGGCAGATGTTGCTGCTGACGCGATTTGCACGGGTGGATGTGGCGGTCACACATCGGGCTGGCGCTGGGCCGAACAGCGCGGCGTAACGACGGAAGCAGAATGCACCGGGAGGTCGCCATCGTTCAAAGATGGCTGCAAGGATTATGCCCGGGAACGGGAAGCGAACATCTCGACTTCCGAGCCGGCCGAAGAACGCAATTTTTAAGCTTGCTGGTTGGCGCGCGGAACTCGCCAATGCGGGTTTGTGAGGGGCCGATCCTGCACGAGCCGGCGCCCTGCCGCATTGTTCAGCCTAAGGGCCTAACTTCACGTCATAGAGGCGCATTCAACAGATGTCCGCGGCACCAGATTCGATCAATCCTCCAGAGCCCGACCGCCTTTCATCTGCCGCACTCGCTGCTGCGGCGCGCGCGGCCGAGGTTGCAGCCGAACACCTGTCGCTTCGGGCCGATATTGCGGCGCTGGTCGAGGCATCGGCAGTGTTGACCAGCGTGCTGGCGGCGTCGGGTGACTGCATCAAGATTCTCGACCTCGACGGACGAATCCAGTTCATCAATGAAGAGGGCTATAAACTGCTCGAAGCGACCGACCCGATGACGCTTCGCGCCAAGCTTTGGATAGACCTTTGGCCAAACGAGCCGACGGCGACAGCGGCCCTTGCGGCAGCACGGGCGGGGCGGGATGCGCACTTCAGCGGATCAGCGCCGACCTTTCGCGGCAGCCTTCGCCAGTGGGACGTTCGCGTCAAACCGGTGCTCAGCACGGCAGGGGTGGTGATGCAGATCCTTGTCGTGTCTCGCGACATTACCGAACAGCACAGGCTGTCCGAACAGCGCACGCTTCTGGCGAGCGAACTCGAGCATCGCATCAAGAACCTGCTGGCAATGGTGGCGGCGATCGCCCAACAGACGATCCGCGCGCCGGCCACTATCAAGGAAGCTGCCGATCGTTTTGCAGCGCGGGTACAGGCACTGGGCCGGGCACAGTCGATCCTTACCCGGACGAACTGGACCAGTGCCGATATTCGCGTCGTGGTCGATGGTGCGTTGGAACCGCTTCGTGTGCCGGGCAGCAACGTCCCGTTCGAAATCGACGGGCCGCTGGTTGCCCTGCCAGCCAACCGCGCCCTCAACCTAGTGCTGGCGCTCCACGAGCTCGCGACCAATGCGGCCAAATATGGCGCGCTTTCGTGTGCGGAAGGTCGCGTGCGCCTTCATTGGCGGACGACGGCCGAACGCATGCTGATTTTCGAATGGCAGGAAAGCGGCGGGCCGACCGTGACAATTCCTGCTCGCACCGGATTTGGATCGAAATTGTTGCAACGCGTTCTCGCCGCAGAATTCGACGGACGGGTAAGGATCGATTACGCATCTACCGGCGTTACCTTCATGCTGACAGCGCCTCTTGACCGAGTTGCACACGGCGCGACTGTTTGACCATCGCCGTTTCTGTCCACGCGTCGAAATACTGCTTTCTGCCTCGGAGACGACCATGCCTGCACTGAAGATTCGCCCGCCGACCGTTCTGGTCGTCGAAGATGACGCTTTGATCCGTTTGGTCGCGACCGAACTTGTCGAAGATCTTGGCTTTGCCGTCTTCGAGGTCCCGAGCGCTGACGACGCGCTGGCAATGCTTGAATTGCACGAAGAAATCACGATCGTCTTTACCGACATTCACATGCCTGGTTCGATCAATGGCCTCGAACTTGCTTCGCTGACACACCAGCGCTGGCCGGCCGTCGGTTTTGTGATCGTCAGCGGTGAACATCGCACAGAACCAGGCCAGATCCCCCCTGGCGCGCAATTTTTTTCCAAGCCTTACAGTCCAGAAGTCATCAGCGCGACTTTGCTGCAGATGGCCACCGAAGCCGCCGGCGCCGCTGCGGCCGCAGGATAGCGAGCTTAAGATCGGCGGGCTGCATCGCAAGGATAGACTTTCGGTCGCGCTTTCAAACAGCCGAGGACTTTTTGAAAGGTTTTGATCGACACTTTCGTCAACCTTGACGCCCACCGGCTGTCTGCACCTAGGCCGCCCCGCATGTGTTGTTTCGACCGTGTCGCACCGCATCCAGGCTTCGCGGTCATCGGGAGAATATCGCATGAATACAGCGGCTGATTGGCTGGCGCCCGCGGCAACGATGGTTGCGGCCGTGATGACCGCGGCGAATCTGGGCGCGCGGGTCACCGGATGGGGGTTCGTGATCTTCACGATCGCATCGCTGTGCTGGATTGTCGTCGGCGTGCAGGGCGGCCAGCAAAGCCTCGTCATCGCCAATGGCTTTCTGTGCGTCGTCAATGCCATCGGCGTCTGGCGCTGGCTGGGTCGGCAGGCCCGCTATGAAGCGGTCGGCAACGCGGCCGAAACCGCCGGCGCGGAGCCGTCGCGGCCAGCGGTTTTCGCCGCCACGGCGGTCGCCGGGCGCGCAATCGTCGACGCATCTGGTGCGACGGTCGGCGAAGCCGTCGAAGCGATCGTCGATTGCGAGACCGGCACCATCAGGCACATCGTGGTGCGCTTTGGCGGCGTTGGCGGCATCGGGGAACAGATCGTCGCGCTGCCGCTGGCGCAGGTCCGGCTGCACGCCAAATCGATCCTCAGCCAGGTGCCCGCCGAGGAACTCGCGCGCCTGCCGCGACTTGACGACGAACAATGGCCCGAATTGCTCGCGCGGCCGGTGGCGCGGGGCGGCAGCGCGCCACCCCGTGCCTGACCGCTGTCAGTAGACGCTGCGCACGTCGGGCTCTCGCGCCCAGATGCGCCCGGCCGCGGCCGTCGTTACGAACGCTGCCGCATCGCCGAGGCCGACAACGCCCTCATCGGCATCGACACCCGCAGCATCGAGCAGCGGCGCCGCGGCATCGGTCGCGCCGATGACCTTCAGGTGCGCGAACGCATCATGGACCCACGCAACCGCCGCCGATTCGCCGAGCAACGCCGCCGTGCCGTCTTCCGACCCGACGACCGCAACGGCATCGAACAGCACCGACGGGCCGCCGGCCAGCTGGTGATCGGCCTTGAGCTTGCTGCCATCGTCGAGCGTCACGCCACCGATCGTCGGGCAGATGACCTTCAGTTTGGCACCGCCGGCCTCGACCGCCTTGCGCAGCGCGGCAACCACCGCAGCGCCGGCACCATCGGTCACCAGCGCGCCAACCTGGCGGCCGGTGAACGGCGGCGCGCCGCGCGCCAGCATGGACAGGCTGGGCGCGATTTCGATGTCGGTGCGTACCGGCATCGCCGGCGTTGCCGGGGTGATGACGCCATCATGGCCCAGCCCCGCCGCAACGCGCTCACCCAGATCCTCATCGATCACCGCCAGATGACCGAGCATGGTCGTGCGAACGATTTCGGCCTCGACCTTCGACAGTTCGAATACCAGCGCTGCCACGATATGGTCCTGTTCGGGCTCGGTCTGGCTCAGGAAAAACTGCCGCGCCTGGCTGTAGTGGTCGGCAAAGGTCGCCGAGCGTTCGCGCTGCTTGGGGCCTTCGACCGGCGCCGGGAAACTGCGGAAGCCGGTGTCATGGCTTTCGCGCGGCCCCGATGGATCGAGCAGGCTCGGCGTATAGGTGACCCGCTGCGGATGCACCTGCGTCTGCATATGGCCGTCGCGCTGCATGTTGGCGAACGGGCATTTCGGCGCATTGATCGGGATCTGGTTGAAATTGGTCGAACCGAGTCGACTGAGCTGGGTATCGAGATACGAGAAGTTGCGGCCGTGGAGCAGCGGGTCATCGGAAAAATCGATGCCGGGCACCAAGTTCTGCGTGCAGAACGCGACCTGCTCGGTTTCGGCATGGACGTTGGCCGGATTGCGGTCGAGCATCAGCCGGCCGATGACGCGCAGCGGCACGACCTCTTCGGGGATCAGTTTCGTCGGGTCGAGATGATCGAAATCGAAGCCCGCCGCGTCTTCCTCGCTGAACAGCTGGACGCCCAGCTCCCATTCGGGGAAATCGCCGGCTTCGATGGCGTTGTAGAGGTCGCGGCGATGGAAATCGGGATCGGCGCCGTTGATCTTGACGGCTTCATCCCAGACCACCGATTGCACGCCGAGCTTGGGAGTCCAGTGGAATTTGACAAAGGTTGATCGGCCTGCGGCATCGACCAGCCGGAAGCTGTGGACACCAAAGCCCTGCATCATCCGCACCGAACGCGGGATGGTCCGGTCCGACATCTGCCACATAACCATGTGCATGGCCTCGGGCGTCATCGCGATCCAGTCCCAGAAGGTATCGTGCGCCGACGCCGCCTGCGGAAAGCCGCGATCGGGCTCTTCCTTCACAGCATGGGCGAGATCGGGGAATTTCATCGCGTCCTGGATGAAAAACACCGGGATATTGTTGCCGACGAGATCCCAATTGCCCTGCTTGGTGTAGAATTTGACGGCAAAGCCGCGGACATCGCGCGCCAGGTCGGCCGAACCCTTGTTGCCGGCGACGGTCGAAAAGCGGACGAACACCGGCGTCTTTTCGCCGGTTTCGCCGAGGATGAGCGCCGTGGTCACATCGGCCAGGCTGTCGGTAAGCTCAAAATAGCCGTGCGCCGCCACCCCGCGCGCGTGGACGACACGCTCGGGGATGCGCTCGTGATCGAAATGGAAGATCTTTTCGCGCAGCACGAAATCTTCGAGCAGCAACGGCCCGCGCGGCCCGGCGCGCAGGCTGTTGTGGTCATCGGAAATCGGCGTGCCGAAATTGGTGGTCAGCACCTCGGCGCCGGGGCCTGCGACCTGGTGTTGTTCGCCGCCGACACCGATGTGCAAGGCGGGTGCGCCGCCGGCTGCGGCCTTTGCAGTCTTGTTTCCGGTAACGCGTGCCATGACAATTTTCCTTATCGATCGACTATTGGGCTAACGCCTGCGGCGCGGTTTGGAGCCGGGATTTCGCGGCGGCGGCGGTTTTATTCGGCGGCAACCGCCATGGTCGTCTGCGCCGCGCGCTGGCGGGCAAAGATCCCCAACTGCTCGCGCAGCTCGGCGGCGAACGGCGCATAGGGCGATCGCGGCGCAGCGGCGGCATGGGCGTCGAACAGGCCGTTCTGGCAGGGGCGGCTGTCGTCCCAGCCGAGATGGCTGAGGATCGGATACAGGCAGATCGCTCCCACCCCGACGCCGCGGTCGCGTGCAACGCGGACTTCGTCGCAGATGTGCCGCAGCCAGCCGGGGCGGAAAATGCCTTCGGTTCCGGTTTCGGCGAGATACAGCGGCTGCGCGTAGCGGCCGGCGACCGTGGCGAGCAAATCCGAAAGCGGCCGGTGCAGCCAGTCACCGAGATGGATGGTGCGGCCGGCGTCGATCCATTGGTTGTTGTAATAATAGTTGAGGCCGATCAGATCGATCATCGTCGCATCGCCGCCAAGTTCGGGCGCCACGCGGCCGAGCAGCATATCGACGGCTTCGAACTGCGCCGCATTATGCTGTTCGGCGCGTGCCACCGCGGCGGCGCTGGTGTCGCTCGGCAGGATATGGATCAGCGGCTCGGCACAGGCGATGCGCGCTTGCGGATCGACCCGGCGGATGGCAGCCGTCGCGGCGATGGCGGCGCGCACCAGTTGCCGCTTCAGTTCGCCGCCCCTGTTGCGGGCAAACGGGTTCAACCCGGTGGTGTCGCCGCCGCACCAGGCCCAGAAACTGATCTCGTTGATCGGTGTGTACCACGCAGGCTGGCTGCAATGGTCCTTGACCAGTTGCGCCGCGGCGCCGGCAAAGGCGGCAAAGCGATCGACGAACACCGGCGACCAGATATCGAGGCCGTTGGGAACGCCATAATGCAGCAGATCCCAGATCACCTGCATCCCCGACGCTTCGGCCGCCTGCAGCATCGGCACGACCTCCGACCAGTCGTACCGCCCGGGCCGTGCCTCGATGCGATGCCAGCGCAGGCCATCGCGGCATGCCCGCAGCCCGTGCGTCTGGAGCAGGTCATAATCCTCGGCCGCCCGCCGGTCGTGGCCGGTCGCGGCCTGGATATCGAGGCGGATGCCATTGCGGCGTTTTTGCGCTGCGCATTCAAAGCCGCCCATCAGGTCGCTGGCCAGCAGGGTCACAGGCTGGCCACCGCCATGCCGTTGTGCGCCGCCGCGGCGCCGGCCCGCGGCACCTGTGCCTCGATCCGTTCGAACGTCGCCAGCGCCTGCCCGGTCACCTGATCCATGTTGTAATAGCGATAGGTCGCCAGCCGGCCGACGAACCAGACATCGGGGGTCGCCTGCGCCAACGCTTCATAGCGCTTGTACAGCGCCGCGTTCTCGGGGCGCAAGATCGGGTAATAGGGGTCACCGTCCGCCGCCGGATATTCATAGGTGATCGCGGTCCTGGGGTGCACTTGCCCGGTCATGTGCTTGTATTCGCTGATACGCGTATAGTCTTCGGTCTGCGGATAGTTGATCGTGCCGGTTGGCAGCGCCTGTTCCCGGTCGAGTGTCTCGTGGCGAAAGCGTAGCGACCGATAGGGCAGCTTGCCGTGACGGTGATCGAAATATTCATCGATCGGGCCGGTATAGATAAGCCGGCGATGCGGCACGAAATCGCGGATGCTGCGATAATCGGTGTTGGTCATCACCGCGATATTGGGGTGATCGAGCATGCGTTCGAACATCCGCGTATAGCCGTCGCGCGGCATAAACTGGTGGCTGTCGGTGAAATAGCGGTCGTCGCGATCGGTGCGGATCGGCACCCGCGCGGTGATCGATTTGTCGAGCTGCGACGGGTCGAGTCCCCATTGCTTGCGGGTATAACCTTGGAAGAATTTTTCATACAGCTCGCGGCCGACGACCGAGACGACCACGTCCTCGGATGTCCTGATCTCCGCCACCGGCTCCGCGCGCGCGGCGAACCATGCCGGCAGTTCCTCGCTCGTCAGGTCGAGACCATAGAGTTTGTTGACGGTATCGAGGTTGATCTGGATCGGCACCAGCATGCCATCGACCGCGCCGAGCACGCGATGCTCGTAGGGCCGCCACGCCGTGAACTGCGACAGATGATCGAAGATGCGCTGCGAATTGGTGTGAAAGATGTGCGGGCCAGATTGGTGCACCAGCACGCCAGCTTCGTTGTAGCGATCAAAGGCATTGCCGCCGATATGGTTGCGGCGATCGACAACAAGCACCCGGTCGCCGCGCTGCGACGCCAGCCGCTCGGCGAGCACCGCGCCGGCAAAGCCCGCGCCGACGATCAGCCAATCAAACATTCGCGGCCACTTTTTCGTCGGCCGGAGTCGCCTGATCGGCACGCTGTGCGATCCGCCGGATATGGGCGTGCATCTCCGCCCAGCTCTGGTCCCACGACCCGCCGGCGAGGAAGCTGTCGGCCATCGCCAGCCGCACGCTTTCCTGCGCCGGGTCGGCGCGGCGTGCCATCAGCGTGGCCCCAGCCTCGACCATCTGTGCCGCCGTGGCAGCGATCTCGACAAGCCCCATCGTGCCATAGGGCTCGACCACGTCATGGATCGGCGTCGACAACAACGGCAGCCCGGCGGCGAGGAATTCGGGCGTTT
>JBBQKM010000105.1:0-8816 GCA_038326915.1 Sphingomonadales bacterium | reverse complement strand
CACGTGTTCGGTGACGCGCGCGCAAACCCCCTACGCGGGTGGTTTTGGGGCCCGGGCCTTCGCCGGGGTGACGTCACGGCGTCAGCGCGGCCGGCCTTCGGTGCCGAGCCCGGGGGTGATGAAAACCGCCGTCGCGCTGTCGGCGATATCGGCGGTATGCCAGCAACCGCGCGGGTTGATCGCATAGTCGCCGGGGCCGAGCGTCACCGTCGCGGTGGCGCCATCGGCGAACGCCTGATGGAGCGTGATGCGGCCCGCGGTGCACAGCACGACCTCCTCGCCGGCCGGGTGCATCTCCCATTCGGTCCAGTTGGCGGTGAAGGTGTACATGCTGACCAGCCGGCCATCGGCGCCATCGGCGTCGTGGCGCTCACCATAGCCCTGGTACCAGTTGCCGTCGGTGAACGACGGCTGCGCGATCGCAGTGGCGCCACCGCCAAGATGGAGGAAGCTTTGGGTGAGACTCGGCATGGCGTCCTCCTGCGCTTTGACGTGCGAGGATAGCGCGCGGTGGCAGGGGGCGACAAGAAACGGGCGGCCCATTGCTGGACCGCCCCTTTTGCGTTCTTGAACGAAGCGCCGCGGCAAAGCCGCGGCTGGCGTCGGACGGGTTCGGACGGCAATGCCGTCCGCCCCGCCGGCCGGCCTTCGGCGAGTCGCAGGTAACGCTGTGCGTTACCTGCGCGCCGCCGTTCGGCTTACTTCAGTTCAACGGTACCGCCAGCAGCTTCGATCTGTGCCTTGAACTTCTCGGCATCAGCCTTCGAAACGCCTTCCTTGACGGCCTTGGGAGCCGATTCGACCAGCGTCTTGGCTTCGGTCAGGCCGAGGCCGGTGATGGCGCGGACTTCCTTGATGACGTTGATCTTCTTGCCACCGTCGCCGGTCAGCACGACGTCGAATTCGGTCTTCTCTTCAACGGCGGCAGCCGGGGCGGCGCCAGCAGCCGGGCCGGCAACGGCGACGGCGGCAGCGGCGGAAACGCCCCATTTTTCTTCGAGCATCTTGGCAAGGTCAGCCGCTTCGAGAACGGTCAGCGCCGAAAGCTGTTCGACGATCGAGTTGAGGTCAGCCATGTGTAATCTCCAGTTTCATGTGTCTTGTGAATGCGGCGGATGCCGCGGTTTTTCAGGCAGCGTCCTTGGTGGCATAGGCCCCGAACACGCGGGCAAGCTTGGCCGCCGGCGCATTGGCCAGCTGCGCGAGCTTGGTAGCCGGCGAGTTGATGAGACCGATGAGCGTCGAACGCAGCGCATCGAGCGACGGCAGTTCGGCGAGCGCCTTGACGCCATTCACGTCGAGGACATGTGCCCCCATCGCCCCGCCGACAACCTCGAACTTATCCGTGGTCTTGGCGAATTCGATGGCGACCTTGGCCGCCGCGACCGGGTCGGTCGAGGTGGCAAAGCCGATCGGGCCGGTCAGCAGATCGCCGAGCGGCTGGTAGGGCGTGCCTTCGAGCGCGATGCGCGCAAGGCGATTCTTCGTCACCTTGAAGCTGGCTCCGGCATTGCGCATCCGGTTCCGAAGATCGGTGACCTGGGCCACTGACAGACCATGGTTGCGGGCGACCACAACGACGGACGTTTCGGACAACGTCTTGGCAAGACCAGAGATCTGCTCGGATTTTTGAGCGCGATCCATGCTCTCTCCTAAGTTCGGCTCGGCCAAACGGCCGAGTCCTTGGGCTAAGATGCCATTTGCATGACACCGGTTGAGCCAAGGCCAGGAGGGGTCCGGGCCAGGGCCCGTCCGAGGGATCGTCGCCTCTGCGCGCAAGGTTGCCCCCGCGTTCACAAGCCCGGCTGCCACAGGGGCCGCCGGTAAAAACTCTCCCCGTCTCATGCAGGCCTTCTGGCTTAAGTCCGTAAAGGACACCTGCAATCTCGGACGGTCGCTGTCACCCCTTGCGGGGCGGCAGCGGAAGCGGGGCATCTAGCGATATGGGCGGAAGAGTCAAGCTGCGCGGCGCCGTACACCAGCGCCGGACGTGAAAAGGGCCGGGGCTTGCGCCCCGGCCCTTCGCATTCTTCGCTGATCGTCAGATCAGATCGTGTGGCCGACCGTCGTGGTGTCGACGCGGACGCCGGCACCCATCGTCGAGCTGACCGCGACCTTCTGCAGATACTTGCCCTTGGCGCCGGCCGGCTTGGCCTTGACCACGGCATCGAGCAGCGCGTCAAAATTGGCGCGCAGATCGTCCTGGCTGAAGCTCGCCTTGCCGAGCATGCCGTGGATGATCCCGGCCTTTTCGACGCGATATTCGACCTGGCCGCCCTTGGCCGCCTTGACCGCGTCACCGACGTTCATGGTGACGGTGCCGAGCTTGGGGTTCGGCATCAGGCCCTTGGGGCCCAGCACCTTGCCGAGGCGACCGACGAGACCCATCATGTCCGGCGTGGCGATGCAGCGATCGAAATCGATGGTGCCGCCCTGGACGATTTCGAGCAGGTCTTCGGCGCCGACGACATCGGCGCCGGCATCGAGCGCTTCCTGCGCCTTGGGACCACGGGCGAAGACGCCGACGCGGACGGTCTTGCCGGTGCCCTTGGGCAGGGTGACGACGCCCCGGACCATCTGGTCGGCGTGACGCGGATCGACGTTGAGGTTGATGGCGACTTCGATGGTCTCGTCGAACTTGGCGGTGGCATTGGCCTTCACCATCGCCAGCGCCTGGTCGAGATCATAAAGCGTTTCGGGGTTCACCGCGGCGGCGAGCGCCTTGGCCTTCTTCGACTGTGCCATGATCTTAACCCTCCACCACTTCGAGGCCCATTGCGCGGGCGCTGCCTTCGATCGTCTTCATCGCCATCTCGATGTTGTTGGCGTTGAGGTCGGGCATCTTCTGCTCGGCGATGGCCTTGATCTGCGTCTTGGTCAGCTTGCCGGCGGGGGCGCCCTTGCCGGGGGTCGTGCCGCCCGACTTGAGACCGGCCGCTTGCTTAATCAAAAAGCTCGCCGGCGGCGTCTTGGTGATGAAGCTGAACGAACGATCGGCATAGACCGTGATGACGGTCGGGATCGGGGTGCCCTTTTCAAGCGATTCCGTCTTGGCGTTGAACGCCTTGCAGAATTCCATGATGTTGACGCCGCGCTGGCCCAGCGCCGGGCCGATCGGCGGCGACGGGTTGGCACTGCCGGCTTTCACCTGCAGCTTGATATAACCGGTAATCTTCTTTGCCATGATGGCTCTCCTGTTGTGGTGCGAACGGCCCGAAAGCCTCCCACGGTGAAATCGAAAAGCTTACTTCTGCTTCTCGACCTGTTCGAAGCCGAGTTCGACGGGGGTTGCCCGGCCGAAGATCGACACCGAAACCTTGACGCGGCCATGGTCGAAGTCGATTTCTTCGACGAGGCCGTTGAACGATGCGAACGGACCATCGAGGACGCGAACCTGGTCGCCGATCTCGAAATTGGCCTTGCGCTTGATCTTGGCGGCCGGGGTTTCCTCGGCCTTGGTGTTGAGGATGCGCGAAGCCTCGGCTTCGCTGATCGGCTGCGGCTTGTTCTGCTGGCCGAGGAAGCCGGTCACCTTGGGCGTGTTCTTGACGAGGTGGTAGACATCGTCGGTCATGTCGAGCTTGGCCAGCACATAGCCCGGGAAGACCTTCTTCTCGACGGCGCGCTTCTTGCCCTTGAACACTTCGTTGACGGTCTCGGTCGGCACCGACACTTCATCGATGAAGGCATCGAGCCCCATGCGCGATGCTTCCGACAGGATCGCCTCGCGAACCTTGTTCTCGAAACCCGAATAGGCGTGAATGATGTACCAGCGCGACATGAGACGTTTTAATCCTTGGCCATTAACCGGCGAGGCTGAGCAGGAATTTGACGAGACGGCCGAGGACCTGGTCGACGCCGACGAAGAACACCGACAGGATCGCCGTCATGATCAGCACCATGATCGTCATGCGAATGGTGTCGGCGCGGCTGGGCCACGAGACCTTGGCGATTTCGGCGCGC
Source organism: Sphingomonadales bacterium (assembly GCA_038326915.1). GTDB lineage: Bacteria > Pseudomonadota > Alphaproteobacteria > Sphingomonadales > Sphingomonadaceae > Sandarakinorhabdus. The sequence continues at coordinate 4,853 of JBBQKM010000105.1, read as the reverse complement.
ACCTGGCGCACGAACTCGCCGAGTGAAACCCGGGGTTTCGGTGCGGCAGGAACCGCTTTTGCCTTTGCCTCGATCGCCATCGAATCAGCCAATCTTCACTTGCCGAACCACAATAAACACCAAAATCCGGCTGTTGCCCCACTACGCCGGGACGGACAACCGGGCCTTCAATCACGTTTCGAACCCAACGTCGTTCGTCTTCAAAGTCTGTCGCCGGTCTCGCTTTTGCAAGCGCGACTGGCAGGAGTGGAGGGGTTCGAACCCCCGGCCCTCGGTTTTGGAGACCGATGCTCTACCAGCTGAGCTACACTCCTAGGGTCGGGCTGCGGGCTATACTGATGCAATCGGGTCCGTGCAAGCGCCACGGTTGATGTCGCGGCCGGGTGGCCCTAAAGGCGTCCGCAGCGCGGGTATAGCTCAATGGTAGAGCACTAGCCTTCCAAGCTTGTGATGCGGGTTCGATCCCCGCTACCCGCTCCAGCGCGCGCTGCTTAAAGCCCCGCGCCCCACGCCGTTGCTCCTCGAAAGCCGTGGCGGAGGGACAGATGACAGTGGAAACCGGTCGATTGCAGGCGGTCGCCGAGGTGGCGCCGCCGGCCGGGCTCGCCGGTGCCGGTGCGGGATCAGCCGCCGAATCGCAGGCGCTGCAATGGTTCGACCAGATCCGCGGCCTGCTTGTCCTCACCCGCCTGCCGCCGCAGCCCGAAGTCTATGACCTGTTCTGGCGCTATGTGCGCGACGAGGACCATGCGCTGTCGCTGGCCGTCGATACCGCCATTGCGCTGGGCGGGCTGACACTCGCCGGTGTCGCCACGTTGCGCCGCGCCCATTGCGGCGAGGTCGGCGCGTCGGAAGTCGCGGCGCTCGTCGAGGCGGCGCACGACCAGGCCGAGGCGCTGACCAACCGGATCGAGGCCGGCCGCACCGACCTTGCCGATTACGGCCGCGCCATCGCCGATGGCGGCGCCCGGCTGGAGGCACCGCTCGACGCAGCGGCGCTCGCCGTGCTGCTCGAACAGCTCGGCGCCGCGACCGCCACCATGCAGGCGGCCAATGCCCGGCTGGAAGGCGAACTCGCCACCGCCGCCGCCGAGGCGCGGGCCCTGACCGAGCAGCTCGGCCGTGCCGAAAATGCCGCGATCACCGACCAGTTGACCGGCGTGCTCAACCGCCGCGGCACCATCGAAGCACTGGAGCGCGCGCAGGCCGACACCCGCGCCAGCGGCACCAGGCTGGCGCTGGCGATGGTCGACATCGACCATTTCAAGCGCTTCAACGACCGGTTCGGCCATGCGCTCGGCGACGAGGTGCTGCGTTTCGTCGCCCGCCATGTCGCCGATCGCATTGCCCCTGCCGGCGGCAGCGTCGGGCGGCTGGGCGGCGAGGAGTTCATCGCGCTGCTGCCCGACCATGACGTCATGGCCGCCGCCGCGATCATCGACCGGGTGCGCGCCGATCTTGCCAGCCAGATCATCCGCAACGCCGGCGATGGCTCATCGATGGGCCGCGTGAGCTTTTCCGCCGGCGTGGCCGGCGACCGCCACGATGATGACGCCGACAGCCTGATCGAGCGCGCCGACCGCGCGCTGTATACAGCGAAACGCCTGGGCCGCGACCGGGTGGTGCCGGATCGGGGCTAGAAAATGCGCCGCAAGCGTTGACACATCCCCCCCCATTCGCCACTAGGCCCGCTCTTCGTCCGGCGTCACGACGTCGAGCCCTGTGGAGGGGTGGCCGAGCGGTCAATGGCAGCAGACTGTAAATCTGCCGGGTTTTCCCTACGTTGGTTCAAATCCAACCCCCTCCACCACCCGCCCCAAGATGGCAGACCGTCGCAGGCCTGCAACATTTCGACGCGGGGGCCATTCTGCCAATGGCGCTTTAACGGCTTTCGCGCATTCTCCATGACAGAGGGAGACCAACTATGCGCAATCTGAAGTCCTGCCTGATCGGCCTCACCCTGCTCGCCGGGACGGCGGCCGTGGCGCAAACGCCGCCGGCGCTGAAGGTCGGCGACACCATCTATGACACCAGCGGCGGTGAAATCGGCAAGGTGACGACGATGTCGGGCACGTCCGCGGTGATCGACACCGGCAGCCACAAGGTGGCGATTCCGGCCAATTCCTTTGGTGTCGGCACCAAGGGCCCGGTGCTCGCCGCGACCAAGGCGCAGGTCGATGCGTTCGGCCAGCAGGCCGATGACGCGGCCAAGGCTGCACTCGCGGCAGCAATGAAGCCCGGCACGACGGTCACCGGGGCTAATGGCGCGACGCTCGGCACGGTCAAGGCCATCGAGGCCGGCCTCGTCGAAATCAACACGCCCAAGGGCCCGGTGAAGCTGCCCGAAACCGCCTTCGTCGCCGAAGGCACGGTGCTCAAGATCGGCATGACCGCGGCCGAGTTCGACGCCGCGGTGACGGCGGCAACAAAACCGAGCTGATCCGCCAAGGCATGACAGGCGGGGGCTTACACGCTAAGCCCCCTCCGCATGGGCCGCAGACCACATCCAAAAAACGCCGCGCGCAGCGCCACCGGGCAGAAAAGCCCCTATCCCCGCCTGTACGGCCGCCATGCGGTGTTCGCAGCGCTGGACAATCCGCACCGGATGTTCCGCAAGCTGCACGTGACACCCGCCACAGCCAAGACCATCGTCATCCCCAAGGGGCTGGCGGTCCAATATGGCGACGACAGCGATCTCGGCCGGCTGGTGCCTGCCGACGCCCCGCACCAGGGCTTTGTGCTCGAGGTCGAACCGCTTGAATCGGTTTGGCTCGGCGATGTGCTTGCCGATGCCGGGCGCGACGGCGCCAACCGCCCGATCATCGTCCTCGATCAGGTCACCGATCCGCACAATGTCGGCGCCATCATGCGATCCGCCGCGGCCTTCAACGCCCGTGCGCTGGTCACCCAGGATCGCCATGCGCCGGGCGAATCGGGGGTGCTGGCGCGATCGGCGTCGGGTGCGCTCGAAATCCTGCCGTGGTGCCGTGTCGTCAATCTCGCCCGCGCCCTTGATGAAATCGGGGAGGCCGGTTTCTGGCGCATCGGGCTCGATGGCGAAGCCGAGGCGGACCTTGAGACCGCGCTGGCCAAAACCCAGCCCTGCCTGGTGCTCGGCGCCGAAGGCGAAGGCATGCGCGCCCTGACCCGCGAACGCTGCGACCAGTTGGCCAAGCTGCCGATCGCGGCGGCGATGGAGAGCCTGAACGTTTCGAACGCCGCGGCGATTGCGCTGTATGCAGCGGCGCGGCGGGGGCTTTAACAGCGGGGGCTGGCGCACGACAGACCGGCGCGTTTTGCCGGTCAGGCCGCATTGTTTGTAACAAATCCGTCACGATTCCGTTCTAAGGCTGTCACAATTCATTTGGGGTGCGCGTCGATTTACGCGCCTCGCCGGCGTGCTCAACGCCCAAAAAGGTTCATACAATGCGACGCCTGACGCCTGCGCTGCTGGGCTCCCTGCTGCTGTCAGCGCCGGCCGCGGCGCAAAGCGTGGGGGAACTGCAGCGCCAGATCGACGAATTGAAGGCCGTTGTCGCACAATTGCAGGCGGCGCAGACGCAGAATGGCCAAGGCCGGCCCTCCGCAGCGAGCGCGCCCGCGGCAGCAGGCGTGACGGCTGCAGCGATCACACCTGCCACCACAGCGCTGCCCGCAGCGATGCCGGCAGCTGTGCAGCAGGCGTCGGTGGCGCCACAAATCCCGGCCGCGCATACGCCATCGCCATCCCCGCAAGGGAAGGCCTGGTACGAGCGCCTGTCGCTGCGCGGCTATACGCAGATGCGGCTCAACGAGATCATTTCCGGTGATCGCACCGCGCCGTCCGGCGTTTCGCGCCTGCGGTCGGTCCAGGATTCGGGCATAACCGACAAGAATAATTTCTCGTTCCGGCGCATCCGGCTGATCCTGCAGGGTGACCTGTCAGACAATGTCAGCCTGTATTTCCAGCCCGACTTCGCGACCGTGGTCAACAACCAGTCCGCCAATGAACGCCGCGAATCATTCGGCCAGGTGCGCGACGCCTATGTCGACCTGAAACTAGGCGAGCATCATGAATTCAAGCTGCGCTTCGGCCAGTCCAAGGTGCCGTTCGGCTGGGAAAACCTGCAATCCTCGTCGAACCGGCTGGCACTGGATCGCACCGATGCCATCAACAGCGCCGTCCCGGGCGAGCGCGATCTCGGCATCGCGGCCTATTACACGCCCCAGTCGGTGCAGCGCATCTGGAAGCGGCTGGGTGACGACGGGCAAAAACTGTTCGGCAACTATGGTGCGTTCGGGGTCGCCATCTACAACGGCCAGGGCATCGGCCGCACCGAGACCAACAACAGCCTGATGACCGTCGCGATGGCAACCTGGCCGATCGCGCTCGACAGCCTTGGCGGCGCCTTTGCCGACCAGGTACTGGAAATCGGCGGCTCGGCGATGCTCAACCAGGTCCAGCCCGAGCTGCGCTCGGGCGGTGTCAGCCCGACATCGTTCGACGACAATCGCGTCGGCATTCACGCCATCCTCTACCCCCAGCCGTTCGGAGTGCAGGCCGAATGGAACTGGGGCCGGGGCCCCGAGTTCGACCAGCCGTCGAACAGCATCCAGGCGAAATCCCTGAGCGGCGGCTACATCCAGTCGATGTACCGGGTGCGCAAGTCACCGCTGGGGCCGCTGATGCCGTTCGCCCGCTGGCAGCATTATCGCGGCGGGTGGAAGGCGGCGCTCAACGCCCCGCGCCTCGAAACCGACGAAATCGAACTCGGCGTCGAGTTCCAGCCCGTCAAACCGCTCGAGCTAACCCTGAGCTATTCGCACATGAAGCGCCGCGAGGCCGATGAACGCCGGTCGGGCCAGGCCGAAGG
>JBBQKM010000104.1:0-8831 GCA_038326915.1 Sphingomonadales bacterium | reverse complement strand
GCACCCCCGCCTTCGCGGGGATGACGGAGGTGTGTGGGTGTACAGCCCGCGACCACCGAAGCAACACCCCAAAATCGGGGTGCAGGGGTCGCCGACCCCTGCCCGCCGGAGGCCCCTTCACCCTCCCCTGTCCTACACCTATCCATATGGGTTACAAACCTCACATGGATACGCCCCTCGCCCCCCTCCGCCCCCGCCATGACGGCTGGACTCCGCAACGCCAGCGCGATTTCATCACCGCGCTTGCCGATAGTGGCGGGGTCGGGGTTGCGGCGGCGCGGGTGGGGATGAGCAAGGCGGCGGCGTATCAGTTGCGGCGGCACCCGGCGGCGGCGGCGTTTCGCGCGGCCTGGGATGCGGCGCTGGCGGAAGGCTGGCAGCGCATCGAGGACACGGCGCTGGAGCGCGCCATTCATGGCGAGACCGAGACGATCGAGCGCGATGGCGAGCGGGTTACCCGGCACAGGCCGTGTTCGCCGCGGTTGATGATGCACATGCTCGATCGGGCGTTGAAGGCGCGCGATGCGGCAAAGGCCATCGCCGATCATGCCGCGGCGGGGGACCGGATGCAGAAGATGCTGCGGGCGCGCGACACCATCGTGGCGATGACCTATGCCAATGATGCGGCGCGGGCGGCGGGCGAGCCGGTGGTGATCGAGGACTATGTCGAGGAGCCGGTAGCGCCGCCGCCGCGTGCCGAGGACCCCGAGACGCAGGCGCTGCGCGCGCGCCACGAGACGGTCGCGGACCTGCCCGACCTGTCGGCGATTGCACTTCCGGCGCTACCGGAGGACGATGCGCCGGCGGTGGACGCAGATGCGCCGGCTGCGCCGGCACTTGTGGCAACCCCTGCGCCAGCGCCGAAGCCGACTGCAAAAAAGTGCCGAAACGGTAAACTTCGTCAACTTCCGCGCGGCGCCGCTGCCCGCCGCAGCACGGCTGGGGGCGTTGCGAGCAATACCAGCCCCAACTCGGGCGTTGACCCGCCTGCCCGGCTTGGCCAATAGCAGCCGTCGATGAATGCGATGCCTGAAAGCAGTGCCATGAAAGCCCGAGTCACCATCACTCTCAAGCCCGGCGTGCTCGATCCGCAGGGCCGCGCCATCCAGAATGCGCTGGGCGGGCTGGGCTTTGCCGGCGTCGACGGCGTGCGCCAGGGCAAGGTGATCGAGCTCGATCTCGCCGATGGCACCAGCGAAGCGACGATCGCCGAGATGGCGACGAAGCTGCTCGCCAACACGGTCATCGAAAACTACCGGATCGAAGTGCTGTGAAATCGGCGGTCGTCGTGTTCCCCGGCAGCAATTGCGACCGCGACCTGGCGGTGGCAATCGAGCAGATTACCGGCACCGCGCCGGTGATGGTGTGGCACCGCGACACCGAATTGCCCGACGGGCTTGACCTGATCGCGCTGCCCGGCGGCTTTTCCTATGGCGATTACCTGCGTTCTGGCGCGATGAGCGCGCGGTCGCCGGTGATGCAGGCGGTGATCGCCGCCGCCAATGAAGGCCGCGCCGTGCTCGGCGTGTGCAACGGTTTCCAGGTGCTGACCGAGGCGGGGCTGTTGCCCGGCGCGCTGATGCGCAACGCCGGGCTGGACTTTGTCTGCCGCGACGTGGCGCTGGTTGTCGACAACAGCCAGACGATCTTTACCGGCCGCTATGACGCCGGCGAAACGATCCGCATTCCGGTGGCGCACCATGACGGCAATTATGTCGCCGACGCCGAAACGCTCGACCGGCTGGAAGGCGAAGGCCGGGTGGTGCTGCGCTATGCCGAACCGGTGAATGGATCGGCGCGCGATATCGCCGGGATCATCAACACCGCCGGCAATGTGCTGGGGCTGATGCCGCACCCCGAACGGCTGATCGAACCCGAACAGGGCGGCACCGACGGGCGCCGGATGTTCGCGGCGCTGCACGCGGCGCTGGGCTAACTCCCCTCCCGCTTGCGGGAGGGGCCGGGGGTGGGGGAGTTCAGACCTTCGTCGTGAACGGCGTGAAATCGGTTTTGGTGTCGAAGACATCGAGACCCTCGGCGCGCTTGAAGAAGGCGACGACGCGGTAAGTGACGGGAGTCAAAAGGATTTCCCACAGGACCTTGAGCAGGTAGTTGGTGACCAGCACCTCGAGCACGCGGCTGGTTTCCCAGATGCCGAGAAAGGCCAGCGGGTAGAAGATCAGGCTGTCGACACCCTGCCCGACGACCGTGGAGCCGATGGTGCGGGTCCACAGCATCCGGCCGCCGGTCAAGACCTTCATGCGGGCGAGGACGAACGAATTGGCGAACTCCCCGGCCCAGAAGGCGATGATCGAGGCGATGAAGATGCGCGGCGCCGGATCGAACACCGCCGCCAGCGTCGCCTGCCCGTCCCACCCCGGCGCCGGCGGCATGTGGACGACGACCCAGGCCATCGCGGCGGCAAACGCCGAGGCGGCAAAACCGACCCAGACGACCCGCCGGGCCCGCGCATAGCCGTAAACTTCCGTCATCACGTCGCCAAGGACATAGCCCAGGGGAAAGAACAGGATGCCGGCGCCGAAGATGACCGGGCCATAGCCGGGCAGATCGAACGACGCCTGCTTGCCGGCGCCAATCAGGTTGGAGCAAATGAGGATGACCGCAAACGCCGCCATCGCAAAGTCGTAATAACGCAGCTGCCGCCCCGCCAGGCTGTCGGCGTCCACCGCGGTGATCCCGGCAGGTTCCTCGGTCGCGGCAATGTCCATGGCTGAAGTTCCCCCCTGTCGGGGAACGACTTTAGCGGCTCAGCCGATGCTGTCGAGGAAGCGGATCAGCGCCGCTTCGTCGCGGTCTAGATCGCAGGAGCAGCACCTGCACCGGTTTTTGTTCCTTTTTTGTTCTCGCTGTGATACACCGCAACCCATGGCCAAGTCGCCGCCCCTTCGCTGGCTCTACCTCGATCTCAACAGCTATTTCGCGAGCGTCGAGCAGCAGCTGGATCCCGCCTTGCGCGGTCGCCCGGTCGTGGTCGCGCCGGTCCATACCGACAGCACCAGCGCCATCGCCGCGAGTTACGAGGCCAAGGCCTATGGCATCCGCACCGGCACGAAGATCTGGGAGGCCAGGGCGTTGTGCCGCGACCTGATCGTCGTGCCGGGCAGCCACGAGGATTATGTACGTTTTCACCACCGCATCATCGCCGAGGTCGAGCGCCATGTCCCAGTCACCGCGGTCTGCTCGATCGACGAGGTCGCCTGCCGGCTGCTCGACAACGAGAACGGCCTTGCCGAAGTCACCGCGCTGGCGGCGCGCATCAAGGCCGGTATCAGCGCCAATGTCGGCGAGTGCCTGACCTCGTCGATCGGCGTCGCCCCCAACCGCCTGCTCGCCAAGATCGCCGCCGACATGCAGAAACCCGACGGGCTGACCATCCTGCCCGCCGCAACCCTCCACGCCAGGCTGTGCACGCTGAAGCTGTCGGACATTCCGGGCGTCGGCCGCAACATGGAGAAACGCCTTGCCGCCGCCGGCGTCGTTACCATGGAACGCCTGCTCGGGCTGAATGAACGCGAGGCGCGGCTGGCCTGGGGCAGCGTGTGGGGGACACGCCTGCACTGGCTGCTGCAGGGCGCCGAACTGCCCGAAATGGCAACGCAAAGCCGCAGCATCGGCCACAGCCATGTCCTCGGCCCCGAAAAGCGTAGCCCCGATCGCGCCCGGCTGGTCGCGCGGCGGTTGCTTGGCAAGGCCGCAACCCGTTTGCGCCGCGCCGAACGCCGTACCGGCCAGTTGACCCTGCTGGTCAAGGCCGAAGGCGAGCGCGGTGCCAAGGGGGCGAAATGGGCGCACGCCACCCGCCTGCCGCAGGTGATGGACACGGTGACCCTGCTCGCGGCGCTCGACGGCCTGTGGGACCGGATGCTGGCCGCGTTTCCGCCGCGCCGCTTCATTCAGGTCGGCGTCTTGCTCGGCGAGCTTGTCGATGCCGATGCCGTGCAGCTGCACCTGTTCGACGGCGGCAGCGCGCTCGATGCGGGTGCCGAGGCGCGCCGGCTGGCGCTCAGCCGCGCGATGGACAAGGTCAACCAGCGTTTTGGCCGCGATGCGGTGACGCTGGGCCACGACAGCGCCGGGGCGGCACGATCATCGGGGCCACGCATCGCCTTCACACGCATACCGGAACTTGCGGAATTCCACGAATGACCGGCCGTGCCTTCCGTATTCTCCCGTAAAGACCCCGCGCCGCAGCTGCGTCAAATTGACCATATTGGCGCAGCCGTGCGCACCGGGGAGCGACTGGCGTGAAAACCATCATGCTGCACATCCATGATGATGCGGAACAGGACAATCGCCTGCAACTCGCGCTCGATCTGGCGCGGCTGGGGCATGGCCATATCAGCTGCGTGCAGGTCGCTGCAGTCGAACCCTATGCCGCCGATCCCTATGGTGGGCTGTTCGGCCTGGCCGCGATCATCGACACGATCCACGATCAGGACAAGCTGGCACGCCAGGCCATCGAAGCACGGCTGCGGCGCGAGGATGTCGAATGGGATTGGCGCTGCTTCGACGGCGGCGTTGTCGAAACGCTGATCGCGCAAAGCCGGCTCGCCGATGTCGTGGTGATCAGCCAGCCGGCGATCGGTCGCCAGACCCCCGATCACCCGCTGCCGATCGTCGGCGATGTTGTCCTTCATACCAGCGCGCCGGTGCTGGTGGCACCGATCGGCGGCCGCCGGTTCGAGGCCGATGGCAATGTCATGCTGGCGTGGAACGGATCGGCCGAGGCGGCGCACGCGATGCGGTGGACGGTGCCGATGCTGCAACGCGCCGCCTGCGTGCACATCGTCGAAGTTAGCGATGATACCGCCGGCACGCCCGCCGCCGATGCCGCGACCTATCTCGCCCGCCACGGCATCGCCTGCGAAGTCCATGATTGGCCGGCCAAGGGGCGGCGCACGTCCGTCGCGCTATTGCATGCGGTTGCCGAGCTCGATGCCCGCTACTTGGTCATGGGCGCCTATGGCCACAGCCGGCTGCGCGAGACCGTGCTCGGCGGCGTCACCCGCGAACTGATCCAGTCGACGACCGTTCCGCTGCTGCTGGCGCATTGAAGTTTCGCGGGTTCAGGCGCTAGACAGCAGTATGTGTCCGTTCCGATCTGCGGCATCCGAAACGGGTGCCCCCGCTGCCATTGCTGGCAATTCCACGACCGCCGGCTTCGAAGGCAATGCCGCCTATCAGCGCTCGATCCTCGCGACAGTGCCCGATGCGATGATCGTCATCGACGACCATGGCACCATGGTGTCGTTCAGCGCCGCCGCCGAACGCATGTTCGGTTATGCCGAAGCCGATGTCACCGGCCAGAACGTCAAGATGCTGATGCCCAATCCCGATCGCGAAGCGCATGACCGCTACATGGCGCGCTATCTCGAAACCGGCGTGGCGCGCATCATCGGCATCGGCCGCGTGACCACGGCGCGGCGGCGCGACGGCAGCATTTTCCCGATCGAGCTGTCGATTGCCGATGCCCACACCCCGCAGGGCCGCGTGTTCACCGGCTTCATCCGCGACCTGACCGAGCGCCAGCGCACCGAGCGCCGGTTGCATGACCTGCAGAGCGAGCTCAACCATATCTCGCGGATCAGCGCGATGGGATCGCTGGCATCGGCATTGGCGCATGAACTCAACCAGCCGCTGACCGCCATCGCCAACTATATGGAAAGCGCCCGCGACCTGCTGGCGACCCCCGATGCCGAGGCGCTCGACCTCGTGCGCGAGGCGCTCGACGAGGCGGCGGCGCAATCGATCCGCGCCGGCCAGATCGTCCGCCGGCTGCGCGACTTCATCACCCGCGGCGACAATGAAAAACATGTCGAGAGCCTGCGCAAGCTGGTCACCGAAGCCAGCGCGCTGGCGCTGACCGGTACCGGCCAGGCCGCCATCGATGTCGATATCCGGCTCGACGCCGCTGCCGATGCGGTGCTTGTCGATCGCATCCAGATCCAGCAGGTACTGCTCAATCTCATTCGCAATGCCGTGGAGGCGATGCAGCGCGGCCCGCGCCGCCGCATCAACATCCGCAGCATCGCCGATGGCAATGAACTGGTCACCGTCATCGTCGCCGACAGCGGCCCGGGGTTGACGCCGGAGATCCAGCGGCATCTGTTCGAACCCTTTCACAGCAGCAAGGAACAGGGAATGGGGCTGGGCCTGTCGATCAGCCGGTCGATCGTGGAGGCGCATGGCGGCCGCATCTGGTCCGAACCGGCCGATATCGGCGGTGCGGCGTTCCATTTCACCCTCGCCCGCGCCACCGCGGAGGAGGCCGGCGATGCCTGAGGCCATGGCGACCGATACCCGCATCTATGTCGTCGACGATGAAGCCGCCGTCCGCCGCTCGATCGGCTTCATGCTGAAAACCGCCGGCATGACGGTGGAGGCGTTCGAATCGGGCGAAGACTTCCTGAAGGCGGCCGGCAGCCTCGACCCCGGTTGCGTGCTGCTCGATGTACGGCTGACCGGCATGGATGGCCTCGCCGTGCAGCAATTGCTGCGCGATCGCGGCATCATGCTGCCGGTGGTCATCATCACCGGCCATGGCGATGTCGGCCTCGCGGTGCGCGCCATGAAGGCCGGCGCGGTCGATTTCATCGAAAAGCCGTTCGAAAAGGCGACCTTGCTAGCCGCCATCAACCAGGCCCGAATGCACAACGAAGGCCGCGAGCAACTCCATGTCCTTGCCGAAGCGGCGCAGGCGCGACTCAACGCGCTGACCCCGCGCGAGCGCGACGTGCTCGAAGGGCTGGTCAACGGCCAGTCGAACAAGGTTGTCGCCTATGACCTCGGCATCAGCCCGCGCACCGTCGAGATCCATCGCGCCAATCTGATGCAAAAACTGGGTGTGCAAAGCCTGTCGGACGCGCTGCGGATCGCCTTTACGGCGCGCATGGTCCAGTTGGCGGGTTAGCGGCCCCGGCGACGGGTGCAGCCGGCGTGGCAGGCGGTATCGCAATCGCGGCGCGGCGCCTTGCCCGGAATTTCGGCGCTGCCGCCGTTGCACAATACGCCCATCATCGGCATCGCCGTGGCGCTGCCGCCGGCGAGCATCACCGCGGCAACCAGCGCCGGCAACCAGGCAAGCGCATGCTCACGCAGCATCCTGCGGCTCCGGAATCGGTTTGTCCTTGTCATCGATCAGGATGCGCAGCGCGGCGCCATCGAGATCGTCGTACTGGCCGTGCCGCAGCGTCCAGAAGAACACCGCCAGCCCGCCAAGCCCGAGCAGCAGCGCCACCGGGATGAGCACCACGAGGCCGTTCATCGCGCCGCGCTCCGCAGCCGCAGCGCATTGGCGACGACGATGATCGACGAGCCCGACATGGCAATGGCAGCAAGCAGCGGCGTCACCTGGCCCGCGATGGCGAGCGGTACCGCGACGATGTTGTAGGCAATGGCGGCAGCAAAGTTCTGCCGGACGATGCGCGCCGTGGCGCGTGCCACCCGCACCGCGGTCGCCACCGGGGCAAGGCTGTCGCCCAGGAACACCGCGTCGGCGGCATTCTGGCTGGCGTCGCTCGCCGACGCCGGCGCCATCGCGACATGGCCGGCGGCGAGCGCCGGACCGTCGTTGAGGCCATCGCCGACCATCAGCACCCGCGCCCCGGTTGCCGAGAGCGCGGCGATGGCCGCAAGCTTGTCCTGCGGCGACAGGCCGGCACGCGCCTCGAGGCCCAGCGCCGCCGCTACCGGTGCCACGGCGGTTTGGCGGTCGCCCGACAATATCGATCCGAGCAGGCCGAGCCGCGCCAGCCCGGCGATCGTCGTCGCGCAATCGGGGCGCAAAGGATCGGCAAAACGGATCACAGCCGGCACCGCGGTGCCGATCTGCAGCGCACAGGCCAGCGCCTCGCCGGTGTCGTCACTGCGGCCGAGGCTGACCACCTTGCCCTGCCAATGGCCGGCAACACCCTGCCCGGCGACTTCGGCGATATCGGTCACCACCGCTGCCGCGACGCCTTCCGCCGACAGTGCCCGACGCAGCGCGGCGCTTAACGGGTGCCGGCTGGTTTCGGCGAGCGCCAGCGCCAGCGACTTCTGCAGCGGCGACAGTGTTGCCAGCGCCAGCGGCTGCGGGCGGCCCAGGGTCAGCGTGCCGGTCTTGTCGAAAACGACCTGGTTTGCCTCGGCGAGGCGTTCCAATGCCGTGCCATCCTTGACCAGCACGCCGGCACGCATCAGCGCCCCCGCCGCGACGATCTGCGCCGCCGGCACCGCCAGCCCCAGCGCGCACGGGCAGGTGATGATCAGCACGGCCGCCGCGATCAGCAGCGACTGATGCCAGCCGGCGCCGGCCAGCAGCCAGCCAACGAGGCTGAGCAACGCCAGCGCATGTACCGCCGGCGCATACAGCCGCGCGGCGCGATCGGCGATGCGGACATAGCGCGACCGCGACTGGCCGGCGCTTTCCATCAGCCGGGCGATATCGGCAATGCCGGTTTCGGCGCCGGCGGCGGTGATGCGAATGGTCAGCAGCCCGTCGATGTTTATGGTGCCGGCCAGCGCCCGGTCGCCGGCAACGGTCAGCACCGGCAGGCTTTCGCCGGTCAGCAGCGACAGGTCGACATGGCTGCGGCCGGTAATGACCTCGCCATCGGCCGCGAGGCGCTCGCCCGCCGCGACCAGCATCACCATGCCTGGACGCAGGTCGCCGGCGGCCACCCACGCGCTCACGCCATCGGCCTGGCGCACCAGCGCGCCGGGCGCGGTGTGGCGCAGCAGCGCCGTCACGCCATCGCGGGCGCGGTCGCGCATCACCGCATCGAGCCAGCGGCCGGTGAGCAGGAAGAACAGCAGCATGACAGCGCTGT
>JBBQKM010000103.1:0-8876 GCA_038326915.1 Sphingomonadales bacterium | reverse complement strand
CCAGCGTCGATGCGCCGCTGGTGTTCATCGGCTATGGGCTGAAACTGCCCGGCCATGACGATTTCGCCGGTGTCGACTTGAAGGGCAAGATTGCCGTCGTCATCTCGGGCGGCCCGGCCGATGTGGCGGGGCCGGTCAAATCCGCCAACCGGTCGGAACGGGTGAAACTCCTCGCCGTGGCCGGCGCCGTGGGCCTGATCAGCCTGGTGACGCCGGCGCAGGTGGAAATCCCCTGGGTGCGGCAGAAACTGCTCGCGTCGCAATCGGGGATGTACTTCGCCGATGCCGCCTTGCGCGAAACCCCCGACGGGTTTTTCAGCGCGCGGCTCGACCCGGCGCGCAGCGAGGCGCTGTTCGCAGGGTCAGGGCACAGCTTTGCCGCGCTCGCGGCGCTCGCCGATGCGTCACAGCCGGTGCCGGGCTTTGCCTTGCCGCAGCGGTTGCAGGCGACGGTGGCGGCGCGGCGATCGGCGCTGACGTCGCCCAATCTGGTGGCGAAGCTGGCCGGGTCCGATCCCAAACTGCGCGCCGAGCATGTCGTCATTTCGGCGCATCTCGATCATGTCGGCGTCGGCGAGGCGATTGCCGGCGACCGCATCTACAATGGCGCTATGGACGATGCCTCGGGCGTTGCCAGCGTGCTCGACATCGCGACGCGACTGAAGGCGGGCAAGCGGCCGAAACGTTCGATCCTGTTCGTCATCGTCACCGCCGAGGAAAAGGGCCTGCTGGGGTCGCATTATTATGCGCAGCGGCCGACGGTGCCACGGTCAAGCATCGTCGCCGACCTGAATTTCGACATGCCGTTGCCGCTGTGGCCGCTGAAACTCGTACTGGTCCAGGGCGACGGCGAAAGCACGCTCGGCGATGTCGCGCGCCGTGTCGCCGCCATGCAAGGCCTGGCGCTGACCCCCGATCCGCTGCCCGAGCGCAACAGCTTTACCCGCACCGACCAGTTCAGCTTTGTGAAGGCCGGGGTGCCGGCGCTGGCGTTCAAATTCGGTTTCACCAAGGGCAGCCCCGAATTCACCATCGAGCATGACTGGCGCGCCAACCGCTATCATTCGCCGAGCGACGACCTCGCCCAGCCCGGCGTGCTGAAGGACGAGATCATCAAGCTCGACGATTTCGTCACCGCGATCGCGCGCGCTGTCGCCGATGCGCCGGCGCGGCCGCAGTGGCTCGATACGAGCGTGTTCAAGCCGCGCTGAGCCGGACGGCGCGTTTGCACCAAAAGTGTCGGCAGATTTTACACTTTGCCGCGGGCTGATTTCGTAAACCTTTGTGAATGCAGCATGCGACATTGTGGCATGATTGTTGCAACCTGACTGCCAGGGCCGTGGGGTAGCGGCGCAACAGGGGTACCAAAAAAGTCCGGTTTCCGTAAAATTCTGGCCTTTGGCGTCGCAGCCACCTTGGCCGTAAGTGCCGTGCCGGCCTCGGCCGTGCTGCTGACCTTCGACGATCTCGGCACCGATAGCTTCACGCCGATCCCGGCGTCGTATCAGGGCCTGACCTGGGATTATTGGGCATCGATCAACGCTGTCAGCTATGGCCCCAGCGGCTATGCCAATGGCGTTGTTTCGGGCGGCAACTCGGCGTGCGCCTGCGCCAGCGATTTCAGCCAGCCGTTCCAATCGATCAGCAGCACCAGCAGCTTCACACTGGAAAGCGGCTATTTCACCTCGGCGTGGAATGACGGCGCCACGCTGACGGTGATCGGGCTGAGCGGCGCGACGACGCTGTTCTCGACGACCGCCGAGCTCAACACCACCGCGCCGTTGTTCCTGACCTTCAACTGGTCGGGCATCGACAGCGTGCGCTTCTCGATCGCCGGCGGCGTGCAGAGCCCACTGCCGGGTGGCGGCAATTATTTTGCGGTCGACAATCTGTCGATCGACACCGGCGCGGTGCCCGAGCCGGCGTCGTGGGCGCTGATGATCGCCGGCTTCGGCCTCGTTGGCGCGGCGATGCGCCGCCGCGCGCTCGCTACCGCCTGATCTGTCGCGCCTGAAACGAGGGGGCCGCTCGCAAGGGCGGCCCCCTTTTTCGTCAGCCGTCCAGGAACGCTATAAGATCCTTGATGATGGCGTCCTTGTGCGTCGCGAGCAGGCCGTGCGGGGCGCCATCATATTCGATCAGATGCGCCTGCGGGATCGCCTTCGCCGCCGCGCGGGCGGTGATGTCGATCGGCACCGTCTTGTCGCCGGTGCCGTGGATGATCAGCGTCGGCATGGTGAAGCTGGCGAGATCGGGGCGGAAATCGGTGCCCGAAAACGCATCGACGCAATCGAGCGTGCCCTTCAACCCGGCCTGCAGTGCGACCTGCAGCGACCATTCGACGACCTCGTCGCTGACCGGCTGGCTGAGCAGGCCGACGCCGTAGAAATCCTTCAAAAAGCCATGGAGGAAGTGCGCCCGGTCGGCGCGCAGGCCATCCTTGATGCCTTCGAACACGCTTTCGGGCACGCCCTCGGGATGGTCGTGGGTCTCACGCAGGAACGGCACCACCGAGGCAATCAGCGCCGCCTTGCGAACGCCACCGTGCCGGCTGATGTAGCGTGCCACCTCGCCACCGCCCATCGAAAAGCCGACCAGCGCCGGGTTCTCGACATCGCAGGCCTCGATCACCGCCGCCAGGTCATCGGCAAGCGTGTCATAGTCATAGCCCTCCCACGGCTGGTCCGACCGGCCGAAGCCGCGACGATCATAGCTGATGACGCGATAGCCATAGTCCGCGAGCGCCAGCGCCTGGTCGTCCCAGCTGTCGGCCGATAGTGGCCAGCCGTGGATCAGCACGACCGCCGGGCCATCGCCCCATTCCTTGACATAAAGGCCGGTGCCATCGTCGGTTTCGATCATCGGCATGGGGAACGCTCCTGTGAAATGGGGGTGCCGGGGTAACGCCGCGGATGCTGGCAGGTTTCCATGACAGGCATGTGGTGCCGCAGGGGCCGCGCCTGTGACCAAGGCTACACTGGCCAAGGCGCGCGGTTGTGCTATCCTGCTCGCCTGTGTTGTCCGAAGGCTGGTGTAACCGATGTCGCCGCACTGGAAGATTGTCCTGCCCTTTGCTGCCCTGGCGCTGATTCCCGGCGCCGCCGCAGTGCGCGCCGCGGCCGAAAGCGACACCTACAAGCAGCTCGACGCGCTGATGGACGTGTTCGAACGCGTGCGCGTCGATTATGTCGACAAGACCGACGATAAAAAGCTCATCGAAGGCGCCATCAACGGCATGCTCGCCAGCCTCGATCCGCATTCGTCGTATCTCGATGCGCGCGATTTCCAGAACATGCGGCAGACGACCGATGGCGAATATGGCGGGCTGGGCCTGACCGTGACGACCGAGGACGGCGCCGTGAAGGTGGTATCGCCGACCGACGACACACCGGCGGCGCGCGCCGGCATCAAATCGGGCGATTATATCACCAATCTCGATGGCGAGCTGATCTATGGCTCGTCGCTGCAGGAAGCCGTCGACAAGAGGCGCGGGCCGCCGGGCAGCACCATCAAGCTGACCGTGGTGCGCGAAGGCGCCACCAAGCCACTGGATTTCACGCTGAAGCGCGAAGTCATCCAGATCAAGCCGGTCAAGTTCGAAACCCGCGGCAATGTCGGCGTCATCCGCATCTCGACGTTCAACAAGCAGACCGGCGACGCCACCCGCGCCGCCGTCGCCAGCATCGAGAAGAAACTGGGGCCAGCGGTCACCGGCTATATCGTCGATCTGCGCTCCAACCCCGGCGGGCTGCTCGACCAGGCGATCGAGGTCAGCGATGTCTTCCTCGACCATGGCGAGATCGTCTCGCAGCGCGGCCGCACCAAGAACGACATCCAGCGCTATTTCGCGCGCAGCGGCGATCTGACCGGCGGCAAGCCGATCGTCGTGCTGGTCGACGAAGGCTCGGCCTCGGCCGCCGAAATCGTCGCCGGCGCACTGCAGGACCAGCGCCGCGCCATCGTCCTTGGCCAGCGCAGTTTCGGCAAGGGCAGCGTCCAGACGCTGATCCCGCTCGGCCAGGACAGCGCGCTGCGGCTGACCACGGCGCGTTATTTCACGCCTTCCGGGCGCAGCGTGCAGGAAAACGGCATAGAGCCCGATGTCCAGGTGCCGCAGCTGAGCGACGCGACCCGCGCCGATCGCCCGCGGCTGCGCGAGGCCGATCTGCGCAAGCATCTGATCAACGAGATCAAGGACGGCACCGAAAAGCTCGTCGAGAACGACAGCAAGCCCGATCCACGCTTCATCGCGAGTGCCGAGGACCTGAAGAAAAAGGGCATCATCGACTTCCAGCTCGATTATGCGACGAAACTGCTGGCGCGGCTGGCGCCGGTGGCCGCGGTGCAGACCGCGGCGGCAACGCCGGCGGGCAAGGCGATGGTGCAGAAATAGTACCGGCTGCCGCAGCGTCGTTGCGCGCTGCGGCAGAGCCGCCTATGGGGCGGCAAAGCCCGACCATCAGGACTGGATCAGCCCTTGCTTCGCCGCCTTTACGACTGGACGCTGGCGCGCGCCGCCGGGCCTGGTGCCGAAAAATGGCTGATGGGCATCAGCTTTGCCGATTCCTCGTTCTTCCCGATCCCGCCCGACGTCATGCAGATCCCGATGTCGATCGCGCGGCCCGAAAATGCGTTGCGCTATGCGGCGCTGTCGACCGCCGCATCGGTTTCGGGCGCGCTGCTCGGCTATGCCATCGGCGCGTTGCTGTTCCAGGCCATCGGCGTGCCGCTGCTGCATTTCTATGGCTATGAAGCCAAGTTCATGACCTTTGCCGCGTCGATCAAGGAACATGGCTTCCTGTGGATGCTGGCCTTTGCCTTCCTGCCCATCCCCTACAAGGTGGCGACGATCGCCGCCGGCAGCGTGGGCTTGGGCATTCCGGTGCTGCTCGCCGCGTCGTTGCTCGGCCGCGGCGGGCGCTTCTTCCTCGTCGCGCTGGTGCTGCGCCGCTATGGCGCCGCCGCACAGGTGCTGATCGACAAATATTTCCATTCGCTGGCGCTGGTGGCGATGGGGCTGTTCGTAGGCGGCTTCGTCGTCGTCAAATATGCGCTCTGAAGCGCTGACCAACGCGGCGCTGCTGGTGGTGCCGGCGGCCATGCTGGCGGGCGCATTGGCGTTCCAGTATGTCGGCGGGCTGCAACCCTGCGAAATGTGCGTCTGGCAGCGCTGGGCGCTGGTGGCGACGCTCGCGCTGGGGCTGGCGGCCTGGGCCTTGCGCAGCGTGCGCTGGGCGGTGGCGCTGGCGGCGCTGGCGCTGCTCGTCGACGGCGCAATCGGGGCGTTTCATGCCGGCGTCGAACAGCATTGGTGGCAGGGCATCACCCGCTGCACCGCGCCGATCGCCAGCGGCGCCGACATGCTGGGGCAGATCCTCGCACAACCGCTGGTGCGCTGCGACGCCATACCATGGTCACTGCTGGGCGTTTCCATGGCAGGGTGGAACGCGATCGTGGCATTGTTGGTCGGAGGCTTTGCGCTATGGCGCCTGAAAACAGCATGAGGCGGCTTCCCGGCAGCCCGCGGCTCGATACGCGGCCGATGGTGCGTGTCGACCAGGCCGGCGAATATGGCGCGGCGCGCATCTATGCCGGGCAGCTGGCGGTAATGGGCGACCGCGCCCGGGTTTCGGGCGAGATCCGCCACATGGCGGCGCAGGAACAACGCCACCTCGACGCCTTCGATGCGCTGATGACCCGGCGCGGCGTGCGCCCGACGCTGATGGGGCCGATCTGGCACGTCGCGGGCTACGCGCTGGGCGCAGCGACAGCGCTGATTGGGCCGAAGGCAGCGATGGCAGCGACGGTCGCGGTCGAAACCGTGATCGACGAACATTATGGCGAACAGGCCGCGGCGCTCGCCGATGGCAGCGACCCGGAACTGGCGGCGATGGTCGACGATTTCCGCGCCGATGAAGTCGAGCACCGCGACACCGCAGCGGGCCACGCCGGCGCCAATGGCTTTCCGCTGCTGCAGGCCGCCATCCGCGCCGGGGTGCGCGCGGCTATTGCGGTCGCCAAGCGCGTCTAGGTCGTGACCTAGTTGCGGATTTCCGGCCGCAGCTTGTAGCGCCCGCCTTCGAAGCCCGAGAACATCTGCTGCACCGCCGGGTGCTGGACCGGATCGCCGTCGGCGTCGAGCAGCAAATTCTGCTGGCTGACATAGGCGACATAGGCCGATTCATCGTTTTCGGCGAGCAGGTGGTAAAAGGGCTGGTCCTTGCGCGGCCGCACGCCTTCGGGGATGGCGTTCCACCATTCCTCGGTATTGTTGAATTCGGGATCGACATCGAAGATGACGCCGCGGAACGGGAACAGCCGGTGCCGCACCACATCACCGATGGTGAAGGCCGCCGGCGTCGCGGCTTCCGAAGCGATTGTCGTGGCCGCCGTCTTGCGCCCGGTCATCCGTTCAATCATGCGCAAAAGCCTTTTCATCGCAACACATGCAGCCTCCTGCCATGCAACATATAGGGACGATTGCGGTTCCGTGAAGATGGCGGGATGTAACACCCCTTGGCAAGCCCGGCACAGGTGGCTATAGCCGCGCCCTTCGACCGGTTGCTGCAAGCGACCTGCCTCGCGAGGAGAGGTGCCAGAGTGGTCGATTGGGACGGTCTCGAAAACCGTTGTGCCAGTGATGGTACCGTGGGTTCGAATCCCACCCTCTCCTCCACGAGCCCGTCCCGGGCCGGCAAGCGCGCCGACTTCGTTGTGCTCAGCGCCAATCCGCTGACCGTGAAGCCGATGGCGATCAAGGACATCAAGGTCATGGCGACCATCAAGGATGGCAAGACCATCTGTTCGGCGCCAGCGCCTTGAAGGCCTGTGCCTGAGGGCGCCGACACGATGCCGCTGATGTGGCCGGGTGCCAACGCCGGGCGTCCCGGGATCGGCAATTGTCCGGTATTCGGCAGTCCCGGGCATCGTTTCGGCTATGTTCGGCGCGAAGCACACGAAAATCCGGCGGCAGATGAATGAGCCAACGACAGGCATGGTTGGCGGCGGCGGCATTGGCGATGCTGCCGATGCGCGCGCTTGCCGCCGCAGCGCCGCCGCCGGTCCATTATTTCTTTCCCGACCTGGCTGCCGGCCAGCGCATCATCCCCGATCTCGACACGCGCTATTTCAGCGCCCGGCTGAGCGGCGAACTGATCCTCGATACCACCCATTTCGGCCAGGATGACGCCAGCATCGCGCAGGTCGGCGTACAGGGCGACAAGGCGGAAGTGCGCAGTGCGTCGCTGCAAGTGAGCGGCGGTTTCTGGCGCGACCATCGCTTCAGCTACACGATCGCCGCCGACTACAAGGGCTTCGATGCCGAGCCGCAGAGCAATTGGGACATTACCGACGCGGCGGTCACCTTCACCGCCGGCCACGCCGCAACGCGGTTCAGCATCGGCCGCATCAAGGAAACCTTTTCCTACGAAGTCATCGGCAGCACCGGCAGCATGCCGCAGAGCGAGCGGGTGCTGAACCCGTTTGCATCATCGCGCAACAACGGCGCGTCGATCACCCAGGTCTTCGGCGCCAGCCGGCGGACCACCGCGTCGATCGGCATCTATGACGAAAGCTGGGGCTTTGGAAACGGCGGTTTCGGCCTTTCGGCGCGGGCGTCGCACCTGATCTGGGATGGCGGCGACCGGGATTTTCTCCACATCGGCGTCTCGTACCGGCAACTGCCCGCCTCTGACGGCCAATTGCGCTATCGCGGTCGCCCGGCATCGAACGCGGCGGTCGATTTTGTCGATACCGGTGCCTTTGCCGGCAAAGGCGCCCGCCATTTCGGACTCGAGGGGCTGTACAGCCACGGCAGCATGTCGGTGCTCGGCGAATATGTGATGGCGCGGACCTCGGCGCCGACGGTCGGCGATCCGGTCTTTCACGGCCTCTATGTCGTCGGCAGTTGGGTGCTGACCGGGGAGGCCCGGCCCTACGACCGCGAATTCGGCCAGACCGGCCGGCTGGTGCCGCTGGGCCGTTATGGCGCGCCGGAACTGGTGGCGCGCTATGCCGCCGTCGATCTCGACGATGCGCTGGTCCGCGGTGGCCATTACGAACGCATCGACCTGGGGCTAAACTGGTGGGCGACAACGCGGTGGAAGCTCGGCGGTGTCTGGGGCCGCACCTGGCTGGTGCGCAACGGCACCAAGGGGCGGACCGATAGCGGGCTGCTGCGGCTGCAATGGATCTATTGACCCCGGCTTGACGTAATGTGCCGTGACCGGCTCTAGCTGTCGGCAACGCAACAGGGGCGACAGGCATGGCGGAACCGGGCGACGCAGGAAGCACCAGGGCAGCCGACAGCAGCGTGCGGCTGTTTCGGCACGCGCTGGTGGTGATGGCCGCGGTCGCGCTCGGGCTGATCGCCTGGCAGTTGTCGCATCTGCTGCTGCTGCTGTTCGCCAGCGTGCTGGCGGCGCTGATGTTCCATGATTTCGCCGTGGCGCTGCAACGCTGGCTGCGGCTGCCGTTCGGCGTAGCACTGGCGCTTGCGGTGATCCTGCCGCTGGCGGCGATCATTGTCATCTTCGGCCTTTTCGGCAGCCTGATGGTCGATCAGTTCACCGAACTGTCACGGCAGTTGCCGGCCGCTGTCGCATCGATGCGCAGCTGGCTGGCGACCACCGAAATCGGCCGCGAAGTCATCTCGGGCGTCGCCGGCTATGCCCCGGAAGTCGGCACCGTCGTCGGCATTGCCCGGTCGATGCTCGCCAATTTCGGCACCGGCCTGTCGGAACTGGCGGTGGTGCTGGTCGGCGGTGTCTATCTGGGCGCTCAGCCGGGGCTGTATGCCAATGGTTTCATCCATGCCGCCGAGCGCGCCGGCTTTGCGCGCACCCGGCAGGTTGCCGACCAGTTGCACAATGCGCTGA
>JBBQKM010000102.1:0-8893 GCA_038326915.1 Sphingomonadales bacterium | reverse complement strand
AAGATTTATATTAAGCGCAATCGCAGCAGCTATCGGTCCCGACCTACGCATGAGCATTGAACCTACGAGCTGCTCATTTTCTGAATCAAACTGCTGACCCACTTTGCAGTTCAAAAGCAAATCTGCTGCCCAGTACTCGAGGCGCCAGTTGCTTGTAAGTGCCACTGAATCGATCTGTTTTAGTGAGGGCCCGTTAGCAGTCCGCGGCTTCCGCATCGCGGCGGCAACTTCGTCCGCCCGCACGACGCGGCATCCTAATGGCGCGGAAATGACTTTTTGATACGCAGTCACTGGATATCTTACAGTCAATGGGACAATTGGCGGATTATAGAACAAGTAATAGATCGCCTCACCGAACTTCTCGTTGAATCGATCGATCTGCTCTTGTTGGCGATTTTCAGAGTCTGTCGAACTGTAACGACAGGAATCGTCGAAAACAAAATTTCTATGAATTGCACCAAGAGGTCTCCCTGGCTCCTTTCGTAGAAATTTGTTCATTCCATAAACAAAACCAACCGGATCTTCATCCTCCACATCGCGATTCTTGGGGAAGAGCCGTTTAGATTGAAGGAGGCCTATTTTCTGCGCCAGCAGGGCACCGGCTCGATATACAAAAACGGTTATAGCAATGTCGGCAGTTTCCCAACGCTCCAATCGCGCCAAACCGCCGATATTGTGAACTTGCATCTCGACAGTGGCTCCGGACCCCATAATCCGGGGTGGCGAATGAGGTATGACGGCATTGATCAAAACCTCGTCCAGTGAAGTTTCTCTCGCGTTTGGTATGTTTTGCAACCGCTCGGCAACCGCGAGATTTGCGTTTGCAAAAACGGCGCTAAACCACTGAATTACGTCAGACGGTATGATCGGCCATTCCGCCATTTTATTCTAAGCCAGCGATCCATCGATCGCTTTGCAAGCAACCAGCAGCTCCTTCACCGCATCAACCGACACGGCGAAATTGGCCTGGGCCTCGGGCGTCAGCGCGATCTCGACGATCTTTTCGACGCCGCCGGCGCCGATGATGCACGGCACGCCGACATAAAGGTCGTTGACCCCATATTGCCCGGTCAGGTTCACCGCCGCCGGGATCACGCGCTTCTGGTCATACAGAAACGCTTCGGCCATCGCGATGCCGCTGGTGGCGGGTGCATAATAGGCGCTGCCGGTCTTGAGCAGGCCGACGATCTCGCCGCCGCCCGAGCGGGTGCGCTGGACGATGGCGTCGATGCGCTCCTTCGTCGTCCAGCCCATTTCGATCAGCGCCGGGATCGGAATGCCGGCGACGGTCGAGTATTCGATCACCGGGACCATCGTGTCGCCATGGCCGCCGAGCACGAACGCCGTAACGTCCTTGACCGAGACCTTGAATTCATCCGCAAGAAAGTGCCGGAAGCGCGCACTATCGAGCACGCCGGCCATGCCGACGACCATGTGGTGCGGCAGACCCGAAAACTCGCGCAGCGCCCAGACCATCGCGTCGAGCGGGTTGGTGATGCAGATGACGAACGCGCCGGGCGTATTGGCCTTGATGCCTTCGCCGACCGCCTTCATGACCTTCAGATTGATGCCAAGCAGGTCGTCGCGGCTCATGCCCGGCTTGCGCGCCACGCCCGCCGTCACGATGATAACATCGGCGCCAGCGATATCGGCGTAGTCGTTGGTGCCCTTCAGTTCGACATCGAAACCTTCGACCGGGCCGCACTGCGCCAGATCGAGCGCCTTGCCCTGCGGCACGCCTTCGACCACGTCGAACAGCACGACATCACCCAAAGCCTTGGCAGCGGCGAGATGCGCCAGCGTACCGCCGATGTTGCCAGCGCCGATCAGCGCAATCTTGTTGCGGGCCATGAGGGATATTTCCTTCGTTTGAGTCGTTCAAAGACCGCGTCCGGATAGTCCCGATGATGGTGCGGCGCAACCGATAGGCGGCACCCGAGGTCACGACCTAGACAAAAGTCTCAGGCCTCCCCGTGGCCGAGCGCCAGATAGGTCACCGACTGCATCTCCATCAGCCGCGAAACGGTGCGTTCGAATTCAAAGGCGCCATCGCCGCTTGGGTACAGCGATTGCGGAATGGCATCGGCGGCGGCGATCAGTTTGACCCGTTCCTCGTAAAGCGCGTCGATCAAAGTCACGAAGCGCGCCGCCTCGTTGCGGTTTTCAGGCCCCATGACCGGGATGCCGACCAGGAATACGGTGTGGAAATGCCGCGCGATCGCCAGATAATCGGCGGCACCAAGCGGTTTCCGGCACAACCGCGCAAAGGAAAACACCGCAACGCCTTTCAGCGATTTCGGCACATGGAGGGTACGACCACCGGGGACGTGCAACGTTTCGGTGGGCACCCGCGCCCGGTCTTCCACGGGATAGTCAGTCATCCGGAAAAAGGTTTCGGACATCGCCGCCGTCGCCGCCGGCCCGTTCGGCACATGCCAGGTCGCAGCGCCGGCGAGGCGTTCGAGCCGGTAATCGGTCGGGCCATCGAGCGTGACGACCGCGCATTTCGCCTCGATCAGCGCGATGAAGGGCAGGAACAACGGGCGATTGAGGCCATCCTTGTAGAGATCGCCCGGCACGCGATTGCTCGTCGTCACCACGGTTACCCCCGCCGCGAACAGCGCCGTGAACAGCCGCGACAGGATGGCGGCGTCGGCGATGTCGCGCACCTGCATCTCGTCAAAGGCCAGCAGCCGTGCGCCGGCGGCGACCGCAGCCGCCACGGCAAGGATCGGGTCGCTGCCGCCCTTTTGCCGCTCCTCATGCAGCGCCGCGTGGATTTCGAGCATGAACTCGTGGAAGTGCGCGCGGCGTTTCGGGCTGACCTCCACATGGCTGAAGAACAGGTCCATCAGCATGGATTTGCCGCGCCCGACGCCGCCCCAGATGTACAGGCCGCGCGGCGCCTCGGGCGCTGGCGTGCCGAGCAGGCGGGCGAACAGGCCAGGCCGCGGCGCCGGCATTTCGAGCGCGACTGCCAGCGCCTGCAAGCGATCCGCCACCGCGGCCTGTGCCGCATCGGGCCGCAATTCGCCGGCCGCGACCAGCGCGCTATAGGCCGCCCGCACCTGCGCCATCAATCGACCTGCGACGATACCGGCCGTGCCACCGCGCCATCGCCATCCGGCCGCGCCGGCCGCGGGATCTTGCGCATCGTGCCGGTGAACGATGCGACATTGACACCATCCTGGCGGACAAGGCCGCGGACGAACAGCATCTTGCCGGTTTCCTTGAGGATTTCGCCCGACGCCTCGATCGGCTTGCCGACAATCCCCGCCGACAGGAAATCGGTGGCGCAACTCAATGTCACCGCCGCGCTGTTTTCGAGCTGGCGGTAGATGAAGGCGAACATCGCCATGTCGATGAACGACATGATGAAACCGCCATGGATATAGCCAAGGCCGTTGGAATGTTTGCGATCGGTTTCCATCCGGCATTCGACGCCGGCGTCGGCCTGGCGAAAGTAGAAATCGCCGAGCAGCGACGCAAAGCGCCCATCTGGGTCGCGCCGCCAGCGCGTCCAGCCTGCAAGTTCGCCATCGGTGATATGTTCGCGTGTCATGGCTTGGGGATAGTGCGGCGCAGCAAAACCGGCAAGCGCCGTGGAATGGCGCTTCTCAGGTCGCGGCATCGGGTCTAGCTTTCGCCAATGGCTCCAAACCCGTGCCTTGCCCGATGACGGTGATCCTCGATCGCAACGGGCCGGTGCTGACGGTTACCATCGATCGGCCGCAGGCGCGCAACGCCGTCGATCCCGCAACTGCACTTGCGCTGCGCGATGCCTTTGCCGATTTCGAGGCCGATGACAGCCTGTCGGTGGCGATCCTGACCGGGGCCGACGGCACATTCTGCGCAGGCTTCGACCTCAAATCGGTCGGCGCCGCCAATCCGCGCTATGATCCCGATGGCCCCGGCCCGATGGGGCCGACGCGGATGGAACTGTCGAAGCCGGTGATCGCCGCGATCGAGGGCCATGCCGTCGCCGGCGGGCTGGAGCTCGCCTTGTGGTGCGACCTGCGGGTGGTCGGCGACACCGCGACCTTCGGCGTCTTCTGCCGACGCTGGGGCGTGCCGCTGATCGATGGCGGCACCGTCCGCCTGCCGCGTATCATCGGCCAGGGCCGCGCGCTCGACATGATATTGACGGGCCGCCCGGTGCACGCCGCCGAAGCCCATGCCTGGGGCCTTGCCGACCGGCTGGTGCCCGCGGGCACGGCGCTGGCAGCCGCGCAGGCACTCGCCGCCGATATCGCGCGCTTCCCGCAAATCTGCCTGCGCGCCGATCGCGCTTCGGCGCTATCGCAATATGACATGGCGCTGACCGACGCGTTGTATGCCGAAGCGCATGGCGGGCTGGCGCCGCTGCGCGCCGAGGCGGTCGCGGGCGCGGCGCGTTTCGCCGGTGGTGCCGGGCGCAGCGGCGTTTTCGACAAGGAGTGACGGGTGGATTTTGCCGGCGTCAACAATTTCCTGCTGGCCCACCTTGGCGGTGACGATGCAGTGCTGGCAGCAACACTGGACCGCGCCGAGGCTGCGGGCCTGCCGGCCATCAATGTCTCGGCGCCGCAGGGCAAGTTCCTGTATCTGCTGGCACGGCTGATCGGCGCGCGGCGCATCCTCGAAATCGGCACGCTCGCCGGCTATTCGACGATCTGGCTGGCGCGCGGCCTGGCCGAGGGCGGCCGTGTCGATACCATCGAGATCGACCCCCACCATGCCGACGTCGCCGCTGCCAATTTCGCCGCCGCCGGCCTGGCGCCGGTCGTGACCCTTCACCACGGCGGTGCGCTCGGCGTGCTGCCGACGCTGACCGGCCCTTATGACCTGGTGTTCATCGACGCCGACAAACAGAATGGCGCCGCCTATTTCGACTGGGCGGTGCGGTTGGGGCGGCCCGGCACGCTGATCATCGTCGACAATGTCGTGCGCAATGGCGACATACTCGCGCCGGTCGATGAAAAGGCGCTGGGCACGGTGGCGCTATTTGCGGCGCTGAAGGTCGACAGCCGCGTCGAGGCGACGGGGCTGCAGCTTGCCGGGGGCAAGGGCTGGGACGGCATTGTCGTGGCGCGCGTGAAGTAACCCGCCCAACTGTCATCCCGGCGAAGGCCGGGATCCATAAACCACAAGTTTCGAGACGCGAGTGCTCCGGCAGCCAAGCTTGTGAACTATGGGTCCCGGCCTTCGCCGGGATGACACCCAGCGCAAATCAGCCTGCCCGTTCGACCATCATCAGCTTGATTTCGGCGATCGCCTTGGCGGGGTTGAGGCCCTTGGGGCAGACATTCGCGCAGTTCATGATCGTGTGGCAGCGATCGAGCCGGAACGGATCCTCGTGTTCGTCCAATCGCTCGCCGGTCATCTCGTCGCGGCTGTCGGCGAGCCAGCGATAGGCCTGGAGCAGGATGGCGGGGCCGAGGAACTTGTCGCTGTTCCACCAATAGCTGGGGCACGCTGTCGAGCAGCAGGCGCAGAGGATGCATTCATACAGGCCGTCGAGCTTGGCGCGGTCCTCGACCGATTGCACCCGCTCCTCCCCCGATGGCGCCGGAGTGACGGTCTGCAGCCAGGGCTTGATCGAGGTGTATTGCGCATAGAAATGTTTGAAATCGGGGACGAGGTCCTTGACGACTTCCATGTGCGGCAGCGGCGTGATGCGCACCTCGCCCTTCACGTCGCAGATGGCCTTGGTGCAGGCCAGCGTGTTGGTGCCATCGATGTTCATCGAGCACGAACCGCAAATGCCTTCGCGGCACGAGCGGCGGAAGGTCAGCGTCGAATCGACCTCGGACTTGATCTTGATCAGCGCGTCGAGAACCATCGGGCCGGTCTCGTCGAGATTTAGCTCATAGGTGTCATAACGCGGGTTGGCGCCATCATCGGGATTCCAGCGATAGATCTTGAACGCGCGCGTGTTCTTGGCACCAGCCGGCGCCGGATAGCGCTTGCCAGCCGAGCTGATCTTGCTGTTCGCGGGAAGCGCAAATTCGGCCATGTCAGTTCCTGGTCCCTGTCAAATCCGTATGAAACATTAGCTGGTGGCGCGGCACGGCAGCGAATTGAGCGCGCCGTCCTTGATCAGATACCGCATCAGCGACCGGTCCTCGGAATAATCCCACAGCCTGATATAGGCATCGCGTGATGGCAGCCGGCGGAACAGCAAGGCCCGGCTCGATGACGCGATGATCACCTTATAGCCTTCGCCACCGGCCTGCCATTTGCCATTGTCATACGTGTCGACGAAGTAGCGGCGGTCGGCACGGTCATCATATTCGAAGCATGACACCTGAGCGATCGATTCAAAGCGGCCGACGAAGAACGAAAAGATCAAGATCGCAGGCAGCAGCATCGTGAGCACCACATAGCCATCGGCGCTGCCGAGCAGATAGCGGCCGAGGCAGCACCACAGGGTCAGACCGAACAGCGGCAGCAAGATGTGGAACATCACGCGATATTCATTGTCATATTCATTGTCGATGAACGGTCGCCAGCCGAAGTATATCGCCAACGTAAGCGGAACACTGAAAAAAATCGTGCCGCGCAGGCTGAATGCCATTTCCGTAAATCGCTGGAACAGCGTCGGTAGCGCTTCGTTGTGGCGCGCCAGATGCTCAGCGAAGTACATCGCCACCTGCACCACCAACACGACCGACAGCAAGGTGACCGTAGCGCGCGTCAAGGCGCTGAAATTGAACGCCAGGTCGGGAAACGAAAAAAACGACTGCAACCGCGGCCCGAAGATCGAGATCTTGCCGGCCGAAAAGCTGTACGAAATCATGGATACGGTCAGGCTGAACGCGCCGGCGCGCGATATAAGCCTGTCCATGTCCAGCTGCATCGCCATCAGTAAACGCGCGCCTTCGGTTTGATATACTCGATCTCGTCGGTGAGGGTGTAGGTGTGCACCGGGCGCTGGGCGAGCTCCACCGAACCGTCGCGGAACCAGCCGAGCGAATGGTTCATGAAATTCACATCGTCGCGGTTCGGGAAATCCTCGTGCATATGGGCGCCGCGGCTTTCGTGGCGCGCCTTCGCCATGTGCATCGTCAGCACGGCCTGGCCGATCATGTTGTCGAGCTCGAGCGTCTCGATGAGATCGGTGTTGAAGATGAGGCTGCGGTCCTGGATGCCGATATCCGCCATGCGCTGGTAGATCGCGTCGATCTTGCGCGTGCCTTCATCAAGGATTTCCGAGGTGCGGAACACCGCGGCGTTCGACTGCATCGTCTTCTGCATCGCCAGCCGCACTTCGGACGTGCCGGAGCCGCCCTTGGCATGGCGGAAGCCATCGAGGCGACCGAGCGCCATGTCGGCCGAATCCTTGGGCAGCGGCGCGTGTGCGGTGCCGGGCTTCAACGTCGCGCCGATGCGATGCGCGGTGGCGCGGCCGAAGACGACCAGATCGATGAGGCTGTTGGAGCCGAGCCGGTTGGCGCCATGCACCGAAACGCACGCTGCCTCGCCGACCGCGAACAGGCCGGGCACGACCGAATCCGGATCGCCGTCCTTCAATGTCACGACTTCGCCGTGATAATTGGTCGGGATGCCGCCCATGTTGTAATGAACCGTGGGGGTTACCGGGATCGGCTCCTTGGTCACATCAACGCCGGCAAACACCTTGGCGGTTTCCGAAATGCCCGGCAGGCGTTCGTGCAGTACCGCCGGATCGATGTGGTTGAGGTGGAGATTGATATGGTCGCCGTCCTTGCCGACGCCGCGGCCTTCGCGGATCTCCATCGCCATCGAGCGGCTGACGACGTCGCGTGATGCCAGGTCCTTCGCCGACGGCGCATAGCGTTCCATGAACCGCTCGCCCTGCGAATTGGTCAGGTAACCACCCTCGCCGCGCGCGCCTTCGGTGATCAGCACGCCGGCGCCATAGATGCCGGTCGGGTGGAACTGCACGAATTCCATGTCCTGCATCGGCACGCCGGCACGGATCGCCATGCCGCCGCCGTCGCCGGTGCTGGTGTGGGCGCTGGTGGCCGAGAAATAGCAGCGGCCATAGCCGCCGGTGGCGAGCACGGTCTTGTGGCTGCGGAAGCGGTGGATGCTGCCGTCATCCATGTTGATGGCGATGACGCCCTTGCACTCGCCATTGACCATGATCAGGTCGATGGCGAAATATTCGATGTAGAAGTCGGTCGCGTACTTCAGGCTCTGTTGATACAGCGCATGCAGCATCGCGTGGCCGGTGCGATCGGCGGCGGCGCAGGTGCGCTGCGCCGGCGGCCCGGCGCCCATGTTCTGCATCATGCCGCCGAACGGCCGCTGGTAGATGCGCCCGGCTTCGGTGCGCGAAAACGGCACGCCGAAATGCTCGAGTTCATAGACCGCCGCCGGCGCCTCGCGGCACAGATATTCGATGGCATCCTGGTCGCCGAGCCAATCCGAACCCTTGACGGTGTCGTACATGTGCCAGGTCCAGTGATCGGGCCCCATGTTGCCGAGCGAGGCGGCGATGCCGCCCTGCGCCGCGACGGTGTGGCTGCGCGTCGGAAACACCTTGGTGATGCACGCGGTCTTGAGCCCGGCTTCGGCGATGCCCATCGCGGCGCGCAGGCCCGAACCACCCGCGCCGACGACGACGGCATCATAGACATGGTCGATAATCTGGTAGCTTGCCGCCATTATGCCGCTCCAAGCGCGATCTTGAGGACGGCGAAGACGGCCGCTGCCGCCCCCGCCAGTGCGTAGAAATTCAGTGCCAGCATCGCCAGCACCCGCGCGGCGCCATGGACATAATCTTCCAGCATCACCTGCACGCCCAGACGGAAGTGCCAGAAAACCGAGACAATGAGCAGCAGCATCGGCACCGCAGCGACAGGCTGCCGCAGCCACAGGGTCACGCTGCTGTAATCCAGCGCCGGCAGCCGCACCAAAGACCCGATGA
>JBBQKM010000101.1:0-8933 GCA_038326915.1 Sphingomonadales bacterium | reverse complement strand
AGCCGCCTGCCCGATATCGGCCGGCAAGGCCCGATGCTGTGGGCGCACGGCTATTCGGGCCAGGGCGCCATCTTGTCGACGCTGGGCGGCGCGCTGCTCGCCGAGGCAGCGGCGGGCAACACGACGCGCTTCGACCGGTTCGCCGGCATCGCGCCGGGGGCATTTCCGGGCGGCGCCGCGCTGCGCGGCCCCCTGCACGTGCTCGGGATGCTCTGGTATGCTCTGCGCGACCGGCTGGGATAGGGGAATGCGATGATCGATTATGGCAGGCTCGGCATGGGCATGAAGATCGACCGACGCGATTTCCTCGATGGAGTCGCGCTGGGCGCCGCGGCGCTCGGCCTCGGCCTGCCATCGGCGGCCGCCGCCGCTGGCGCACAGGACGCCCCCGGCTATTACCCGCCGCTGCTCCGCGGCCTGCGCGGCAGCCATCCCGGCTCGTTCGAGGCGGCACACGCGGTGCGTGACGGCGAGGCGCAGCCCGCCCCCGTCCCCGGCGACGAAGCCTATGATCTGGTCATCGTCGGCGGTGGCCTCAGCGGCTTGTCGGCAGCCTATTTCCACCGCCAGGCGCGCCCCGACGCTCGCATCCTCATCCTCGACAACCATGATGATTTCGGCGGCCATGCCAAGCGCAACGAATATTGGCTCGATGGCAAGCTGCACCTCATCAACGGCGGCACGATGATGATCGACAGCCCCTTCCCCTACAGCCCCATCGCCGGCGGGCTGCTGACGGCGCTCGGCATCGATCCCGAAGCGCTGACCAAGGCATCGGTCCACCGCGAGATCTACACAGGGCTCAGCGGCGGGGGCCTCAGCGGCGGCGTGTTCTTCGACAAGGCGACCTTCGGCGAGGATCGCCTCGTCGCCGGCGTGCCGGGGGAGGACAAGTCACCCGCCGCCTGGGAAGCGTTTCTCGCGCGCACACCATTGTCCGCCGCCGCCCGCGCCGACGTGCTGCGTATCGAAACCGGCAGCACCGATTATCTGCCGGGCCTCGATGAAGCCGCCAAGGCCGACCGGCTGTCGCGCATCAGCTACATCGGCTATCTGCGCGATATCGCCCGCGTTTCGCCCGGCGCACTCGCCTATTACCAGAAACGCACCCAGGGCGAGTGGTGCGTCGGCAGCGATGGCGTGTCGGCGCTCGATGCCTGGGGGTTCGGCCTGCCGGGCTTTGCCGGGCTGAAGCTGACCCCCAAGGCGCATCCGCGGATGAGCTTCACGCCGCGCGGCTATGTCGAGGGCGGGTCGTATAATTTCCATTTCCCCGATGGCAACGCCAGCATCGCGCGGCTGCTGGTGCGGTCGTTGGTGCCCGGCACCATTCCCGGCAGCACACCGCAGGACGTGGTGACGGCGCGCTGCGACTATGGCCGGCTCGACCGGCCCGGCAATGCGGTGCGCATCCGGCTGTCGAGCATCGTCACCGGGGTGCGCCACCGCGGCGGCCTCGATGGCCCCGTCGATGTCAGCTACACCCGCGGCAGCCAGCGCGGCACCGTCACCGGCAAATCGGTGATCCTCGCCTGCTGGAACGCGATGATCCCGCATCTGGTGCCCGAATTGCCCGAGGCG
Organism: Sphingomonadales bacterium; assembly: GCA_038326915.1. Taxonomy (GTDB): domain Bacteria; phylum Pseudomonadota; class Alphaproteobacteria; order Sphingomonadales; family Sphingomonadaceae; genus Sandarakinorhabdus. The sequence continues at coordinate 7,352 of JBBQKM010000101.1, read as the reverse complement.
CAAAAGGCGGCGCTGCACCAGCAGGTCAAGGGGCCGCTGGTCTATACCTCGGTGGCGCTGCGCAACTGGCAGGCGTTCCACAAGGCCGGCGTATCGCGGATGTCGGCGCCCGGCAGCTATTTCACCCAGGCGCTGCTCAACTGGCCGGTCGATATCGGCGGCTATGCGGCAGAGCGGGACCCGGCCAAGCCGATATTGCTGTTCATGTCGCGCACCCCCTGCCAGCCGGGCCTGCCCGAACACGACCAGAATCGCGCCGGCCGGGCGGAGCTGCTCGACACGCCGTTCGCGACCTTCGAACGCGAGATCCGCGCGCAGCTGGGGGCTGCGCTCGGCCCGCATGGCTTCGATCCGGCGCGCGATATCACCGCCATCACCGTCAACCGCTGGCCGCACGGCTATGCCGCCGAATATAATTATCTGTGGCAGCCCGACCTGCCCCCCGACCAGCTGCCGAACATCATCGGTCGCGCGCGATATGGCCGCATCGCCATCGCCAATTCCGATTCCGGTGGTGGCGCCTATACCGATGTCGCCATCGACCAGGGCCACCGCGCGGTGCAGGAATTGCTGGGCTAGCGAAGGGTTTGAAGAGCCTCCGGCGGCTGGGTCCTGCGGCCCCAGCCGCCGGAGGCCCTTCAACTCACGGCATGCGGTGCAGCGCGCAGACCTTGTTGCCCGACGGATCGCGCAGATAGGCGAGGTAGAGGCTGCCGAGGCCGCCGGTGCGCACGCCGGGGGGTTCCTCGCAGCTCGTGCCGCCATTGGCGACGCCGGCGGCGTGCCAGGCATCGGCGGCTTCGGGCGACGCGGCCGCAAAGCCGATGGTGGCGCCATTGGCGCACGATGCGGGGTCACCGTTGATCGGCGACGTGAACGAAAAAATGCCGGATGGCGTCATGTAGAACACCCGGCCCTTGTCGTCATAACCGCCCGCCGGATGGCCGAGCGCGCCGAGCGTCGCGTCGTAAAAGGCCTTTGAAGCGGCGACGTCGTTGGCGCCGACCATGATGTGACTGTACATCGCTATCTCCCTCGATCGCGGGCCGGTTGTTGCGGCTCCGTGGCGGCTTGAAGCCACAGAAGCCGCGACCTGTCGATGGCGATTTTGGGAGGGCGAATTTCCTGCCGCTTGCCATCCCATCAATGGTTTGACCCGATGCAAAAAAATACTACCGTCTAGTAGTTAGCGCCGCAAAGAATCGGCGCGGTCAATGTCGCCGGGGAGTGAAGACATGCTGCAAGCGTCCACCGTGGTCCTCACCGCAATGGAGCGCGTGACGCTCGCGACGCCCGCTGCCGAGGCGGTCGCCGCCGAAGCGGAGCGCCTGGGGGCAAAGCGCGTCTTCATCCTGTCGAGCCGCTTCCTCGCCGAACAGACCGACGAGATCCGCCGCATCGAGGCGGCGCTGGGTGACCGCCACGCCGCCACCCACCACGGCATCCGCCCCAACGCGCCGCGCAGCGACGTGCTGGCGGCCGCCGCCGAAGCGCGGGCGGCGCGCGCCGACCTGATCGTCACGGTTGGCGGTGGTTCGGTCACCGATGCCGGCAAGATCGTCAGCATCTGCCTCAAACACGACATCACGACGATCGAGGGCTTTGATCCGTTCCGCACCTATGTCGAGGCCGATGGCACGGTCGTGTCGCCGGTGTTCGCCGGCCCCGATGTCCGCACCATTTGCGTGCCGACAACACTGTCGGGCGGCGAATTCAATCCCCTGTCGGGCGCCACCGACGAACGCATCAAGCTGAAACAGGGCTATGAAACCCGGCTGATGGCGACAGTGTGCGTCGTCCTCGATCCCGCCATCACCGTCCACACGCCCGAATGGCTGTGGCTGTCGACCGGCGTGCGCGCTGTCGACCATGCCGTCGAATGCCTCGGCTCGCTGCAATCGAACGACTTTGCCGATGGCATCGCCGATTCGGCGCTGCGCCTGCTCGCCGAAGGGCTGCCGCGGGTGAAGGCCGATCCGGGCGACCTCGAGGCGCGGCTGAAATGCCAGGTCGGCGCCTGGCAGTCGATGATTCCGATCATCGCCGGCGTGCCGATGGGCGCCAGCCACGCCATCGGCCATGTGCTCGGCGGCACCTGCGACGTGCCGCACGGTCATACCAGCTGCGTGATGTCGCCGTTCGTCCAGGCGTGGAACGCCAGCGTCAACGGCCATCGCCAGCTGCGCATCAGCGCCTGCCTGGGCGATGCCGCGCAACCGGCATCGGTGCTGCTCGACCGGCTGATCCGCGGGCTCGGCATGCCGCGCTCGCTCGGCGAAGTCGGCGTTTCGGAAAACCAGCTGCCGCTGATCGCCGAATATACGCTCGAAGATTTCTGGGGCCGCACCAACCCGCGGCCGATCACCAATGCCGAGGACGTGATGACCATCCTGCGCACCGCGCTTGTCTGACGGGGGCGCTTGGCCCTATGCCGGGCAAAATGACGGAAAGGGCCCCGTGACGGACCGCCAGACAACAGCGCGCAAGCCCACCCAGCTGAAAACCGAAGTCGCCGCCTACAAGCGCCGCCGGATCATCGAGGAAGCCAGCCACCTGTTCTTCGCGCATGGCTATGAGGCAACGACGCTCGATGCCGTCGCCGAACAGCTGCACGTCACCAAGCCGTTCATCTATTCCTATTACCGCAACAAATCGGAGCTGTTGTCGGAAATCTGCCAGACCGGCATCGACCTGTCGCTGGCGGCGCTCGACGAGGCGCTGTCGGTCGATGGCACCGCCACCGAACAGCTGAAGATGGTCATCGATCGCGTCGCGCGCATCATCATCGAAAACCAGCGCTATATCAGCGTCTACCAGCGCGAGGAAAAAAGCCTCGATCCCGATGATGCGCGCCGCATCCGCGAGTTGCGCCACCGTTTCGACACCAGGCTCGGGCTGCTGCTGGCGCGCGGCAAGGACAGCGGCGAATTCGAATTCGACGATGCCTCGCGCACCGCGATCTGGGTCAGCGGCGTGCTCAGCTGGATCGCCAACTGGTATCACGACGGCGGCAAATGGTCGGCGACCGAGGTCGTGATGGACGCCATCATCGTCGTCATGAAGATCGTTGCCCGCCGCCCCGCAAAACTATAGGTTGGCTTCCAACAAGTAGATAATTCTACGCAAGGGTTGGGGACCGATGCCAGACAGCGCCGAAGCCGGACATGTTGACCCGCGCATCCCCGCCCGCCGCAGCTGCGTGCTGCGCTATCTCCTCGACGACTGGGCGGCGCAACAGCCCGAAAAGCCCTATGTCGTCTTCGAAAACGGCGACGCCTGGTCCTATGCCGAACTGCGCGCGCGTGTCGTCGCGGTCGCGGCGGGGCTGCAGGCGCTCGGTGTCAAACAGGGCGATCATGTCGCCGTCTGGCTGCCCGGCGGCCGCGAGGGGCTGCTTGCCTTTTACGCCATCAACTATCTCGGCGCCGTGTTCGTGTCGTTCAACACCGCCTATCGCGGCAGCATTCTCGAACACGTCCTCAGGAACTCCGACGCGACGCTGCTGATCGCCCATGCCGGCCTTCTCGATCGCCTCGTGGATATCGATGCCGCCGGCGTCACCACCGTCGCCGTCGTCGGCGATGCCACTGCCCCGCCGCGTTTCACCACGCTCGCCTTCGAAACCATTACCGGTGCCGAGGCCGATCTCGCCCCCCTCGCCCGCGCCATCGAGCCGTGGGACAACCAGTCGATCATCTACACATCGGGCACCACCGGGCCGTCAAAGGGGGTGCTGTCGTCCTATTGCCACCTCTATACCAACGCCGGCCCCGACAGCTGGCCCATGGTCACCGGCGCCGATCGCTTCCTAGTCAACATGCCGATCTACCATATCGGCGGCAGCGGCATCCCCTTTGTCATGCTCGCCCGCGGCGGCTCGATCGCGCTGATGGAAAGCTTTTCCACCGATCGCTTCTGGGATTTCGTCCGCGCCACCGATTGCACCGCGATGTTCCTGCTCGGCGTCATGGCGACGTTCCTGATGAAGGCGCCTCCCAGCCCACGCGATCGCGAACACAGCATCCGCACCGCCTTCATGGTGCCGCTCACCGATGCCGCCGGGCCGTTCCACGCGCGCTTCGGCATCGATGTCTACACGATCTTCAACATGACGGAGATTTCGTCCCCCATCGTGTCCGGCCCCAACCCGACCCGCGCCGGCACCTGCGGCACCGTCCGCCCCGGCGCCGAGGTTCGCCTTGTCGACAGCAACGATTGCGAAGTCGCCATCGGCGCCGTCGGTGAAATGCTCGTCCGCACCGATCGGCCCTGGGCGATGAACAGCGGCTATCACAAGAACGCGCAAGCCACCGCCGCCGCCTGGCGCAACGGCTGGTTCCACACCGGCGACGCCTTCCGCCGCGATGCGGAGGGGTATTTCTACTTCGTCGACCGGGTAAAGGACGCCATCCGCCGCCGCGGCGAAAACATCAGCAGCTTCGAAGTCGAAAGCGAAATCATCGCCCACCCCCATGTCCGCGAAGCCGCCGTCATCGGCGTGCCATCGGAATACAGCGAAGACGATGTCATGGCCGTCATCGCCTGCATCCCCGGCCACAGCATCGATTGCGCCGCACTCATCGCCTTCCTCGAACCGCGCATGAGCTATTTCATGATCCCCCGCTACATCCGGATCCTCGACGAACTCCCCAAGACCGCCTCCGCCAAGGTGCAAAAGGCCGGCCTGCGCGCCGAAGGCATCACCCACGACACCTGGGACCGCGACAAGGCCGGGATCCGGCTGCGGCGCGAGAAGCTAGGCTAATTGCCTCAACCTGCGGCGGGCAAGGTTTTCGAATGAGTACAACTGGCCGACGATTGGCCCGGAAGAACTGGCCAAAACGCCATTTGGAAGCTTGCCGTTGGCGTTGCTGCCTTATTGAGAGCGTTCGCGCTGATCAACGCGGTTCCGCAGACCGGCCGGCGGATATTTGACATTACGTATGCGTCATGAAAGGGTATTAGCAGTTAAATTTGCATTGAAATGCTGTTTCTTCGCCTGAGGGGTTGCAAGTGATAGTTTCGGTTCTGCGATTCATTGGCGTTGTCAGCGCACTTCTTTATTTGGGCGTTTCGAGCGACCGTTCCGATGCAGCCGCCGGTCATTTCGGCGTTTTATTTGCCATCGACGCACCGTGGCGGCTCGAACCGATCGTTGAACAGACGAGTGTCAATCAGAAAACTGTGACCTATGGCGCCATCCCGATCACGATAATGTTCCGGCAGGCGATAAACGAAAAGGGCCGTGAATTCGGCAGCGTCGTGCGACTGGCAACAGGAGCAGGCAACGAGATTACCGTCGGCAAGATCGACAGTGTCCAAGTCCAGGAGATTCAATCGATCAGCGCCAACGTGCGAACGAACTTCGGCCCGGGCGATTTGCGCGACATCGAAAGCAAGCGCCAAATTTCGTCGAAAGCTACTGAGCCTCCACATGAGTTTTGCAAGCAGAGCACCGGCGCCTCCTGTGGTGATGTATATATAACCGACACCGATGCCTGGCACGCGTTGCTTTGGTACAAACCGCGATTGGCGGTGGTCCCCGGACGCAATATATCGCTGATCATCACCGTGCGAACGATCACCGCCGGCGGAACACGCCGCAATTGGAGAAGCTCGGTCGTCGTTCACGCTGGCGAAGCGCCGTTACCGCGTTTTGCAGACAACTGGCTATACGGCGATTTGCATTATCACAGCCAGATGACCGCTAATGAGGGCGAATATGGCTATTCCTATCGCAATGTGGGGCGTGCGCTCGGCGCGCTCGGTCTCGATTTTGTGTTTGCAACCGACCATGCTTCGAACGGAGCGCAGACGCTCTCTAAGATCGAAACGGTGCGGTGTGGCGACATCAACGGGCCGATCTGTCGGCCCACCCCGATACCAGGGGCTGAGGCATCACCCGACATACCCATTCCAGACAGCAACGGCACACAATTCATCCGTACACGGGAAACCTGCCGCACCAGCGATGGAAAAAAGGCAAGCTGCCTGCACTATGTCGATACGGCAGCCCGCGATTTGAATGTGCATCGCTTCGGCGCCGCAAAGTCCAATCTCTACGGTGGGAACGGCGCCAACACCCGTGTGCTCGACGACGCGGGGTTCGGTTATGGCCGGTTGCGCAATGCGAACATTATTCCGCAAGTCTATATGGGCGAAGAAGTCGATGCTCAGGTTGAAATTTCCACGGCAGAATTCGACGCCGGGTTCATGCGTTACGGTGACGGGCTTCGGTATGACTGGACTAATATCAGCGACTGCCGAAAGGCGTTTGCTGTCGATTTCTGCAAGAAGCGCTATTCCTTCCCGCCATCAGCCACAGATCATCGTACCGTTATTCTGGCCGACGATCAGGGCCTGCTGGCAAAGATCGCGAAAGCGATCAGGCCCGGTGTCCTAGCGCAGGTCGATCCTTTCCCGTCGCGGCAGCATATCGTCTACTTTCCGGTCGATGGCGGCCCGTCATCTGCAGGTTTTGTTGCGAGCGATACCGGCCCGTTCGGCGGTGGGGGCAAGCGCCTTGAACGTGTCGTCGGTGAAATCAATGGCCAAGGCTTTGCCTTTCTGGCGCACCCGTTACTGGGCGGCGCCCCGGGTGGAGTCGCTGGCCCGGACATCGCTCCCTATTCGGACTCAGCGCTGAATGTCGCTTGGGCATCGCCGGCGATTCTGGGGCTGCAATTCTGGAATGAGAGCTTCACCCATGAAGCACCCGTATTGGTGGATGATTCGTCGTTGGCGGTGCCGATGGTCGAATTGCAGAGACCGTTTAATGGATTCGAGGCTACCGACTTGCCGCCCTGGCGTTGGAAGGCGTCGGCGCTCAAGACCGCAAGACTGAACCTGTACGATGCGGCGTTCACCTGGGATCGTTATCTGCGAAAGGGCCTCAATCCCGACGAAACGCGGGTTTTGCCGTGGCTGGCCTCGGGCGAGGCACGAAAGTGGTTTGTCGGCGCTGGTTCAGACGCACATGGCGACTGGAACTATCGTCAGCACGGCGAACTGTGTGAGTCGCGCTGGTGCACCAATGGCATTTCGGACACCGCGATCGGACGACCGCGCAACATGGTTGAGGTCACTTCGTCGCCATCGCCGGTGGCAGTTGCCGGTGCCCCCAAGGCAACGCGCTATGCCAACACTCAAATCATTGAGGCCTTGCGGGCCGGGCGCTTTACCGCAACCGATGGCCCGGCAATACGGATTGCTGTGGACAAGAACCGCAATGGTCGGATTGACGCCGCCGACTACGCGATGGGCTCGACCTTTGAACTTAACCCCGGAGAACAAATTCCCGTCATAGTCGAATGGCTATCCACCCCAGAATTCGGACCGCTTCAGCGAATTGA
>JBBQKM010000100.1:0-8975 GCA_038326915.1 Sphingomonadales bacterium | reverse complement strand
AAGATCTTCAACCACCCGCTCGGCCATGGCGTCGGCCGCGCCAACGAGGCGTTGAACTACACCAACCGCGGTGGCGCCAGCACCATCGACAGCTATTATCTGTCGCTGCTGATGGACTATGGCCCGCTCGGCTTCCTGTGCTTCATCGCGATGTTCGGTTCGATCAGCTGGTTCGGTTTCAACACCTACAACGCCTCGACCAGCGAGGACCAGGATATCGCCGGGCCGTTCGCCGTCGGCCTGATCAACTTCCTTGTGATCAAATCGGTGCTCAGTGCCGAGATCAACATCCCGCTGGCCTTCATGATGACCGGCTGCATCGTCGGGCTGATGTGGCAGCAGCAGCAGGGCCGCAAGCAGGCACCGGCGGCCAAGATTCATGGCGCGATTCAGGGTAGCGGAACAGCGACCCGTTAATGCTGTTCCAGACGCCGCAGTTCTTTGCGTTTTTCGCTATCGTCATGCTGTTCTACGCTGCCACGATGCAGCGGCTGCGGCTGCAGAATGCCATCGTCATGGTGGCGAGCTATGTCTTCTACGCCTTTTGGGACCTGCGTTTTCTTTCGCTGATCATCACCGCGACGGCGGTGGCGTTCATCGCCGGTATCGGCGCCAGCGGGGCACGGATCGAAGGCCGCCAGCTGCGCAATGTGCTGCTGTTCCTCGGGCTTGGTTCAGCGATCAGTTTCGGGCCCGGGCTGCCCGACACGGCGGCCTATCTCGGCGCCTGCGCGGCATTGGGGGTGGCGATCTTCGGCTTCGTCACCGCGGTCAACCGCACGACACCCGAACGCCGCCAGCAGGCCAGTGTCGTCGCCGGCGTCGTCTTCAACCTGGCGCTGCTCGGCTTCTTCAAATATTTCAATTTTTTCGCCGATTCGCTCAGCGATCTCGGGCGGCTGCTCGGCGCCGAACTCGGCTATGTGACGCTGAAGGTCGTGCTGCCGGTCGGCATCAGCTTCTTCACCTTTCAAAAACTGGCGTACATCATCGATGTGAAGCGCGGCCGCGTCGAGGCATCGACCGATCTCATCAAGTTCGGCGCCTTTGTCGCCTATTTCCCGCAGCTGGTCGCCGGGCCGATCGAACGCGCCGGGCATCTGCTGCGCCAGTTCGATGTGCCGCGCCGGCTGACATGGCCCGGCTTTGCGACCGGCTCCGCGTTGTTCCTGTGGGGCATGTATAAAAAGGTCGTGGTCGCCGACAATATCAGCCCGATCGCCAACCGCGTCTTCGATGCGCCGGGCAGCATGACATCGGGCGAACTGCTGGTGGGGCTGCTTGCCTTCACCTTCCAGATCTTCTGCGATTTTTCGGGCTACAGCGACATGGCGCGCGGGCTGGCGCGGATCATGGGGCTCGACCTGATGATCAATTTCAACATTCCCTATGTGTCGCGCACGCCGTCGGAATTCTGGGAACGCTGGCATATCTCGCTGTCGTCCTGGCTGCGCGACTATCTCTACATCCCGCTCGGCGGCAATCGCGGCGGGCCGCTGCTGACCTATCGCAACCTGTTCCTGACGATGCTGCTCGGCGGCCTGTGGCACGGCGCCAGCTGGACGTTCGTGGCCTGGGGTGCCTTCCACGGCGGCATCCTGATCGCCTATCGCCTGCTCAACGTCGATCGCTGGCTGGCGGCACAGCCTGCGCAGGGCCCGGGCGCGGTGCTGCGCGATACCGGGCTGATCGCCATCATGTTCGTGCTGACGATGTTCGGCTGGCTGCTGTTCCGCGCCGCCGACCTCGCCACGGTCGGCACCTTCATGGCCGGGCTGGCGCAAGGGCAGGGCTGGGCTGCGGCGCCCTGGGCAACGCTGGGTTTCTACATCGCGCCGCTGCTCGTCGTGCAGGCCTGGCAGCTGAGCACTCGCGATCTCGAATTCCTGCCGCGGCTGCCGGCGTTCGCCCGCCTCAACGTCGCGCTGTTCCTGGTGTTTTCGCTGGTCTTCCTCGCGCCGACGGCACCGTCGGCCTTCATCTACTTCGATTTCTGAACGATGCGGCCGCTGCGCACCCTGGGGATCGGCATCGCCATCATCGCCTATGCGATGGTGTTCGGCGAATTTTTCCTGCGCGCCTTTGCGCCGCAACCGCTGGTGCCGCGCTATGTCACCGGCGGGGCCGATGGCATCCGCGCCAATATCGCCAACGTCGCTTTTCGCCAGGCGACACAAGAAGTCGATGTGATGGTGCGCTACAATGATCGCGGCATGCGCGATGACCGGCCGGCGCCGCCGCTCGCCAAGGCGCCGGGCGAATGCCGCGTCGCGCTGGTCGGCGACAGCTATTTCGTCGGCTTCGAAAGCGATTTTCCGCACGCGTTCGGCAGCCAGCTCGAAGACCGGCTCGCGGCCGCCCGCACCCCGGCGCGGGTGCTCGACTTCGCTGTGTCGGGGTTCGGCACCGCCGAGGATCTGATCGTCATCCAGCGCCGGGTCGCGGCGTGGCGGCCCGATGTCGTCATCATGTCGTGGCACGCGAGCGACCCCGACGACAATATCCGGTCGCAGCTGTTCCGGCTGGTCGATGGCCGACTGCAACCGACCGGGCGGCCGTTCTTGCCGGGCGTGTCGGTCAGCGACCGGCTGATGCAGCTGCCCGGCTATCGCTGGCTGATCGAAAACAGCCACCTTTACAGCGCGCTGCGCGAAAAGGCCGGGACGGCGCTGAAGGGCTTTCTGGCCGATCTGCGCGGCAAGGCCCAAGCGGCAGAGGCCGCGGTCGCCAGCGATCCGGCGACCGAAATGCCGCCGCGCCCGCCCGGCGCCGGCAGCGCACCGCTCGACCTGGCGCTGCTGACCGCGTCGCGCGATGCGGCGCAGGCGATCGGCGCGCAGTTCCTGCTGTTCGACATTCCGATCTGGTCGAACCGGACGAAATTCTATTCGGCGCAGGCGCTGTACCTGGGGCCGCTGCCGGGCATCGCCAGCGTGTCGCCGCTGGCGGCGTTCACGGCAGCGGCGCGGCCCGACCTGAAACTCTACCATGAACAGGGCCATCTGCACTGGACCGACGCCGGCAATGCGCTGGCGACACGCGTCGCTGCCGACGATATCGCCCGGCGCGGCTGGCTGGCGGGTTGCGGCAACGCGGCCGCGCGGGCGGCTGCAACGGCCCGGACGGTGCGATGACTCGCGACGCCTATCGCGCCTTTCGCACCATCCCGACGCGCTGGATGGACAATGACGCCTACGGCCATGTCAACAATGTCGTCTATTACAGCTGGTTCGATACCGCGGTGAATGCGCTACTCGTCGAATGGGGGCTGCTCGACATCCAGGCCGGGCGGACCATCGGGCTGGTTGTCGAAACCGGTTGCCGGTACCACAGGTCGGTGGCCTTTCCCGAAAGCGTCGAGGCCGGGGTGCGCATCGGCCGTTTCGGCACGTCGAGCCTCCGCTGGGAGGTCGGGCTGTTCACCGCCGGCCACGAGGCGCCGGCGGCCGAAGGCTTTTTCATCCACGTCTATGTCGATCGCGATACGCGGCGGCCGGTACCGTTGCCGGCTGACTGGCGCGAGCGGCTGGCGGCATTGGCAGCCTGATCCTTCGATAACCCTTATGAGTAATAGGCCGACAACGGCTTGTTCAGCATATTGCCCGGCGGAACAGGGCCGCAAGCGCGCCTTCGCCACCACGGCGGCCCTGGGGGCACGCGATCATGACCAGGCGGGCATCACCGCAGCAGCTTGCCGGGCACCAGTTCGTGTCGCTCGATGGCTTGCGCGGCGTTGCAGCCATCTTGATCCTGATCTTCCACGCCCCCGACATGACGCTCCGCAACCTGCTGCCGGGCTCGTATCTGGCGGTCGACCTGTTCTTCGTGCTGAGCGGCTTCATCCTGGCGCGGGTCTATCAGGGCCGTTTCGACAACGGCATGAGCCCGCGCGAATTCATCGCGCTGCGGCTGGCGCGGCTGTATCCGCTCTACCTGCTCGGCACGTTCGGCAGCCTTGCTCTGCTGGCGGGGCGGCTGGCGCTGAACCCCGACATGGTGGCGCCGGCCGCCACGACCGTGCTGGGGGCCTTGTTTTTCCTGCCGACGTTCGACCGCAGCGATCCGGCGCTGCACCTTTATGCGCTGAATTTCCCGGCCTGGTCGCTGTTCTTTGAAATCGTCATCAACATCGGCTTTGCGCTGGTGGCGCGCCACCTGACCGATCGCCGGCTGGCGGCGATCATGGCCGTCGGCGCAGTGATGCTGGTCGCGACATCGGTCTATTTCGGTTCGCTCAGCACAGGCATGGCGTGGCCCAATGCCGTCGGCGGGCTGGGCCGCGTCTGCTACACCTTCTTTGCCGGTGTCGCGGTCGAACGCGCCTGGCAGCGGGGCCTGCTGCCACGCATCGCGATCTCGCCGCTGGTGGCGGCAGCGGTCGTGGTCGTGCTGTTCGCAACACCGCTCGGCCCGTGGCGTGCCGGCTATGATGCGCTGGTCGCGCTGGTCGTGCTGCCGCTGCTGATCCTGGGTGCGGCGCGGCGCGAGCCGGCGGGGCGCGTGTCGGGCGTGTTCGCCGCGATCGGCACCGGGTCCTATGCCCTTTACATGCTGCATGCGCCGATCCGCGACTGGTTGATCACCGTGGTGCCGCGGCTGACCGGGCACGAATTCGCCAGCTATGGCGTTGCCGGCACGATGGCATTGCTGGTGGCGGTGCTGGCCGCTGCGATGATCGTCGATCGCGCCTATGATCGGCCCGTGCGCGGCTGGCTCGCGCGGCTGGTGGCGGCGCCGCGGGAGCGGGTGGCGACGGTTGCCACGGCGCGGCTCGGTGTCGGCCAGCTGCGCTGACCGCTGACCTAGACTCTGGCGCAGCGGCGCTTTAATCGCCGCCGATGACTCACCCCGATGAATCCGTCCTGATCCTCGATTTCGGCAGTCAGGTCACACAGCTGATTGCCCGGCGGGTGCGCGAGGCCGGGGTCTATTCGGAAATCGTGCCCTTCGCCAAGGGCGGCGAGGCCTATGACCGGCTGCAACCGCGCGCCGTCATCCTGTCTGGCAGCCCCGCCTCGGTCGCCGATGCCGGCAGCCCGCGGATTCCCGATGCCATCCTCGCCGCCGACGTGCCGATCCTCGGCATCTGCTATGGCGAACAGGTGCTGTGCGAACAGACCGGCGGCCAGGTCGGCCCGTCCGGCCACCGCGAATTCGGCCGCGCCGACATCGATATCGTCGATGATTGCGCGCTGTTCGACGGCGTCTGGGCCAAGGGCGACCGCCCGCATGTCTGGATGAGCCACGGCGACCGCATCGATGCCATCCCCGCCGGCTTCCGCCCGGTCGCCGTCTCGGCCGGCGCGCCCTTCGCCGCCATCGCCGACGACACGCGCCGCCGCTATGGCGTGCAGTTCCACCCGGAAGTTCATCACACCCCCGATGGCGGGCGGCTTCTGGCGAATTTCGTCCACAATGTCGCCGGCATGGCGTCGAACTGGACGATGGCCGGCTTCCGCGCCGCAAAAATCGCCGAGATCCGCGAACAGGTCGGCAGCGAGCGTGTGCTCTGCGGCCTGTCGGGCGGCGTCGATTCGTCGGTCGCGGCGCTGCTGATCCACGAAGCCATCGGTGACCAGCTGACCTGCGTGTTCGTCGATCACGGCCTGTTGCGGGAAGGCGAGGCCGAACAGGTCGTCGGCCTGTTCCGCGAACATTATCACATCCCGCTCGTTCATGTGGATGCCAGCGCCACGTTCATGGCCGGGCTGGCCGGCGTCACCGACCCCGAAAAAAAGCGCAAGTTCATCGGCGGTGCCTTCATCGACGTGTTCGAAGCCGAGGCGAAGAAGCTCGGCGGCGCGCGCTTGCTCGCCCAGGGCACGCTCTACCCCGATGTCATCGAAAGCGTGTCGTTCACCGGCGGGCCGAGCGTCACCATCAAGAGCCACCACAATGTCGGCGGCCTGCCGGCGCGGATGAACATGGCGCTGGTCGAACCCTTGCGCGAACTGTTCAAGGACGAGGTGCGCCGGCTCGGCGTCGAACTCGGCCTGCCGCCGGCGTTCGTCGGCCGCCACCCGTTTCCCGGCCCCGGCCTCGCCATCCGCATCCCGGGCGAAGTCACCAAGGAGGCATGCGACACGCTCCGCAAGGCCGATGCCATCTATCTCGAGGAAATCCGCAACGCCGGGCTTTATGATGAAATCTGGCAGGCCTTCGCCGTCCTGCTGCCGGTGCGCACCGTCGGCGTGATGGGCGACGGCCGGACCTATGACAAGGTCTGCGGGCTGCGCGCCGTCACCAGCGTCGATGGCATGACGGCCGACGTCTATCCGTTCGAAAGCGCGTTTCTCAGCCGGGTTGCGACCCGCATCGTCAACGAAGTGCCGGGCATCAACCGCGTCGTCTACGACTATACATCGAAACCACCCGGCACCATCGAGTGGGAATGATTTGACCCTGGGGAGAGACGGATGATGGCCTATGACGATTACGCCCTGATTCGTCTCGACCCCGTCGGACGGGTGCTGACCGCGACGATCGACAACCCGCCGATCAATATCGTCACGATGGATCTGTTTGGCGAACTGGCGCGGCTGGCGGTGGAGCTCGAGGCCGACCGCGAAATTCTGGTCTTTGTGCTGAAAAGCGCCGATCCGGATTTCTTCCTGGCGCATTTCGATGTGGCGGCCATCCTCGACTTTCCGGTCGATGAACCCGCAACCCGCGACGGCGCGCCCAACGCCTGGCACGCGATGTGCCAGACCTTTGCCGATATGGACAAGGTCACCATCGCCCAGATCGAGGGCCGTATCGGCGGCGGTGGGGCCGAGATCGCGATGAACTTCGACATGCGCTTTGGCGTCATCGGCAAGACCGTCATCAACCAGATGGAGGTGCCGCTGGGCATCATTCCCGGCGGCACCGGCACCCAGCGATTGCCGCGCCTGGTCGGGCGGGCGAGGGCGCTGGAGATCATCCTGTCGGGCAACGACCTCGATGCCGAAACGGCGGAACGCTGGGGCTGGCTCAACCGCGCGCTGCCGGCCGGCGAGATCGGGCCGTTCGTGACGGCACTGGCGCACCGCATCGCCAGCTTTCCCGCCGCTGCGGTGCGGCTGGCGAAGCGATCGGTCGATGCCGTCACGCAGCCGCTCGCCGACGGGCTGGCGGAAGAAGGCTATCTGTTCCAGACGCTGATTCGCACGCCCGAGGCGCGCGCCGCAATGGCGCGCTTCCTCGCGATCGGCGGCCAGACCCGGGAGGGCGAACTGCGCGTTGCCGACCTGTCCGGCCAATTGGGCGACAGCTGAACGATTTCCCGGGACCCGCGCCGGCCCATCCTGCCCGTGTCGGACCGATGGATGCCACAGCCGGCGCGCCGGCGTCACTTGATCGGATGCTCAAGAGATTTTCGCGCGAAATCGCCTGGTTTGCCCCGGCGGCACACGCCAATGGCGGGTTCCCGACGAAGCATTGTCTCAAAATTCGGCATCGGTCCTGCGCGCGCACGAAACGCCGCCGCCCTATTGAACCCGCAGCCACCCTGCGCCATCACCGCAGCCATGACGATCACGCTCTACGGCATCAAGAATTGCGACACGGTGAAGAAGGCGCGCGCCTGGCTCGATGCCGGCGGTGTCGAATATGGCTTCCATGACTACAAGGCTTTGGGCGCCGATGCCGCCAGATTGCGCGCCTGGGTGGCGGCGCTGGGGTGGGAAACCGTGCTCAACCGCGCCGGGACGACGTTCCGTGCGCTGCCCGATGCCGACAAGACCGGCATCGGTGCCGACAAGGCGGTGGCGCTGATGGTCGCGCAACCATCGCTGATCAAGCGCCCGATCGTCGAAGGTGACGGCGTTTTGCTCGCCGGCTTCAAGCCCGATGTCTATGCGGCGACGTTCGCGCGCCGCTAAACCCGCGCCAGCGCCGCCATCAGCCACCGCCCTGCAGGCCCCGGCGGGCTGTGCGATTTGTGGATGATCTCGAACGGATACAGCACGCCCGGCCATTCGGGCAGCACCAGCCGTACCAGGCGGCCGCCGGCGAGGTCCTCGCGCACCATCGGTTCGGGCATGTTGCCCCAGCCGGTGCCGGCGCGCAGCAGCGCATGCTTGGCGCCAAGGTCGGCGAGCCGCCACGAACGCAGCGCCAGCACGCTGAAATCGCGGCCCGCGGTCAGGGGTGAGCGGTCGGTCAGCACCAGCTGCAGGTGGTCGCGCGCGGCGCCGGCCGGCTGGTTCGGTGCCGCGAGCGGGTGGCCGGGGGCAGCGACCGGGATCATTTCCACCCCGGGAAGCGCGTGGCGCTCCATCCCTTCGGTGACGGTATGCAGCGGCCCCGACACGCCGAGCGTCGCAATATCGTCCTGCACCAGCTGCGTCACCGCACCCAGCGCCTCGACATGCAGCCGCACCGCCACTGTCGGATAGGCGGCCTGAAACGCCGTCAGTGCCGTAACCAGGCGTTCGGTGGGCAGCATGACATCGACGGCGACCGAAATTTCGGCCTCCAGCCCCTCGATCAGCCCCTTCACGCGGGCGCGCAGGCCATCGATACCCCGCGCCAGGGTGCGCGCTTCGGCCAGCACGACCTCCCCGGCTTCGGTCAGTTGCAGGCGGCGGGTGGCGCGGCGCTCGAACAGCGGCACGCCGAGCTGGCCTTCGAGATTGTCGATGGCATAGCTGATGGCCGATGTGGCGCGCCCGAGCTGCCGCCCGGCGGCCGCCAGCGAGCCGGCCTCGACCACTGCAACGAAGACGCGGAGCTGGTCGAAGCTCGGGGTGCCGGGGTCGGGCAGGCGGCGCATTGTTCGACTTATCCGAATGAATGTTTCGATATTATACGGATTATCCGACTTCAGGAACAGGCCTAGACACCATGGCAACGTCGGATTTCGACCGGCGCAACAGGAGATTTCCGATGCCCAAGGTTCTGGTTCTCTATTATTCGAGCTATGGCCATATCGAGACGATGGCGAATGCAGTGGCCGAAGGCGCCCGCGCTACCGGTGCCACGGTCGATATCAA
>JBBQKM010000099.1:0-9018 GCA_038326915.1 Sphingomonadales bacterium | reverse complement strand
CGGAAGTGCCCCATCGATCGGTTGGAGATTTCGCCGGGGCAGCGTGTGGCGGGCGGCGCGCTTGCGCCGCCCGCCAATCACATCAGCCGAACGTGCGCTGCCACCAGCCCTTGCGCGGCACGACGGGGGCGCCGTCGCTGGCCGCGACCGGTTCGATGACCGCCGCCGGCACCACCGCCACCGGCTCGACCTGCGTTTCCGCCACGACTTTGGGGGCGTCGGCGGCCGGCTTGGCCTTGGCGCGGCTGCGCTTTGGCTTGGCCGGTGCAGCCTCGGGGGTTTCCGCGGCGGCGACAGGTTCCGGTGCCGCGACAGGCTTTGCCGGCGCCGCCTTGGCAGGCGCTGGCGCGGCCGTTTTTACAGGCGCTGGCTCGGCCGCCTTGGCCTTGCTCGGGCGCTTGCGCGATCCCTTGGCCTTGGTTTCGGCGACAGGCTCGGCCTCGGGCTCCGGCGCGGCCACGGGCTCCTGCGCGACCACGGGCGCCGGCGCTTCCGCCATGTCGGGAACGCCTTCGACATCGGCCTTGCGGCGGCGCGAACGCTTCGGCTTGGCCGGGGCTTCGTCGGCAACCGCGACTTCGGCGGCGGGCGCTTCGGCCTCGTCGGCGACCGCTACCTCGGTTGCCGTATCGCGCGGCGCGCCATCGCGCTTGCCACGGCGGCCACGGCGGCGGCGCTTGCGTTCGCCGCGCTCGCGGTTGCCGCGGGCTTCGGTCTCGTCGGGGGTCTCGCCCTCGCGCGCCACGACCGGCGTGTCGTCGATCTCGTCGCCGGCCTCGGCTGGCACGGCGTCGGCGACATCGGCGGTTTCGGCGCCGCTTTCGTCACGGCCATCCTTGTCGCGGCCCCCACGGCGGCGGCGGCGCTTGCCGCGCTCGTTGCCGCCACGGTCGCTGCCACCGCGCTCGCGGCCGCCACGTTCGCTGCGTTCGGGGCGCTCTTCGCCGTCCTCGCCGTCGAATTCATCACCGTCGTTGCGGTCATCGGGGTCGTCCTCGATCCGCACCGGTGTCGGCAGCGCGCGCATCTCGACCTTCTTGGTCGGCGGCGGGCCGGCGCAATCGATAGCAAAATTGGGGCCGATCAGCGCTTCGTCGGGAACGGTGACGATGGTGACGCCGTACAGCTCTTCCAGCTCCGCCAGTTCGATGCGCTTGCGGTTGAGGATATAGACCGCAACTTCGTCGCCGGCGCGCAGCGTGAAATCGGACGCACGGCCGCGCAGGGCCTCGGCCTCGAGCGCGCGCAGCGCCGCCAGCGCCGCCGATGCGACGGAACGCACCATGCCGGTGCCTTCGCACATCGGGCAGATGTGGGTGCTGGCCTCCAGGATGCCGGTGCGCAGCCGCTGCCGGCTCATCTCCATCAGCCCGAACGCCGAAATGCGGCCGATCTGGATGCGGGCGCGATCGTTGCGCAGCGCGTCCTTCATCGCCTTTTCGACGCGGCGGTTGTTGGCGGAAACCTCCATGTCGATGAAATCGATCACCACCAGCCCGGCCATGTCGCGCAGGCGCAGCTGGCGGCCGATTTCGTCGGCGGCTTCCAGGTTGGTCTTGGTGGCGGTTTCCTCGATGCCATATTCGCGCGTCGAGCGCCCCGAGTTGATGTCGATCGACACCAGCGCCTCGGTCGGGTTGATGACGATATAGCCGCCCGATTTCAGCTGGACGACCGGCTGGTACATGCCTTCAAGCTGCTGTTCGACGCCGAACCGCTGGAACAGCGGCACATTGTCGGAATATTCGACGACCTTGGGGGCATGGCCGGGCATCAGCATCGCCATGAAGCGCGACGCCGCCTCGAAGCCTTCGGCGCCTTCGACAAGCACCTGTTCGATGTCGCGGTGATAGATGTCGCGGATGGCGCGCTTGATCAGGTCCGAATCCTGGTGGATCAGCGCCGGCGCGGCGCTGGCCAGGGTCTTTTCGCGGATCTCGTCCCACAGCCGCGTCAGATAATCGAAATCGCGGCGGATATCGTCGGCGCTGCGCTTCAGCCCGGCGGTGCGCACGATGGCGCCCATGCCCTGCGGCAGCTTCAGTTCGGCCATGATCGTCTTCAGCCGCTTGCGATCGGCAAGGTTGGATATCTTGCGCGAAATGCCGCCGCCGTGCGCGGTGTTGGGCATCAGCACGCAATAGCGGCCAGCAAGGCTGAGATAGGTGGTCAGCGCCGCGCCCTTCGACCCGCGCTCTTCCTTGACGACCTGGATCAGCAGCACCTGGCGGCGGCGGATGACTTCCTGGATCTTGTAGCGGCGGCGCAGCGACTGGCGCTTGCGGCGCAGCGCATCGGTCGGCTCGTCGTGCTGGCCGCCGGTTTCGGCGACTTCGTCGGCCTTGGGCTCGCCATTCTCGTCGAGATCATCATCGTGATGATCGTCGTCGGCGGCGTATTCTGCCTCCTCGCGCAACAGCGCTTCGCGGTCCTCGCGCGGGATCTGGTAGTAGTCGGGGTGGATTTCCGAAAAGGCCAGGAAACCGTGGCGGTTGCCGCCATATTCGACGAACGCCGCCTGCAGCGACGGTTCGACCCGGGTGACCTTGGCGAGGTAGATATTACCCTTCAGCTGCTTCCGGTCGGCAGCTTCGAAGTCAAATTCCTCGATGCGTTGTCCGTTCACGACGGCGACCCGGGTCTCCTCCGGGTGGCGGGCGTCGATCAGCATGCGTAGTGACATTATGGTGCTCCATGGCGCGGCAGCGGACCCCTGCGGGGCGCGCGCGGCGCATATCGGTGGTGCCGGGCGCGCGCGATGCGGCGGCCCGGACGAATGCGGGTGGGTTCAGGAAATCAAATGCCGGGTCTGCGCGCGACGCCGTCCATGCCGGGTCCGCCCGATGGGCGGTCGCGACTGGATAGGTTGGCGTCTCGATCATCAGGCCCCTAGAATCGCCGGCCACGACCCCGGCCGGGTAGTATTGTTCGCGATGCCTTTCGCCAAACATCGCCATGGCATGGCGACAGGACGAAGGCCCGGGAAGGACAGCGGCCAAGCCACTGTTACCCCAAGTCGTAGCAGCGGTTGGCCGGTGCGGCAAGGGGAGCAGGCGCGCCCAAGAAAAAGCCCGGGCGGTGGCCCGGGCTTTTCCGTGTGGCAGCGAAACCGTCGTTTAGCGCGAATAGAATTCGACGACCAGATTGGGTTCCATCTTCACCGGATAGGGCACTTCATCAAGCGTCGGCACGCGGACATAGGTCGCCTTGGGCCCTTCGACCGCGACATATTCCGGCACGTCGCGCTCGCTCAGGCCCTGCGCTTCCATGACCAGCGCCATGTCCTTGGCCTTGGCGCCCAGCTCGACGGTGTCGCCCGGCTTGACCTTGGCCGAAGCGATATTGCAGCGGCGACCGTTGACCAGGATATGGCCATGGTTGACGATCTGGCGCGCGGCAAAGATCGTCGGCGCGAACTTGGCGCGATAGACGACCATGTCGAGCCGCTGCTCGAGCAGGCCGATAAGGTTCTGCGAGGTATCGCCCTTCATCTGCACCGCGGCGGCATAGGTGGCGCGGAACTGCTTTTCGGTCACGTCGCCGTAATAGCCCTTGAGCTTCTGCTTGGCCTTCAGCTGGATACCGAAGTCCGAAATCTTGCTCTTGCGGCGCTGGCCGTGCTGGCCCGGGCCATATTCACGCTTGTTGACCGGCGACTTGGGGCGGCCCCAGATGTTTTCGCCCATGCGGCGGTCAAGCTTGTACTTGCTGTTATGACGCTTCGACATCGATTCGCTTTCGATTTGCTGATGCGGACCCGGAAATGGATCCGAACCCCGGCCTCGCACCGCCCATCCTTGCGATGGACGCGGCCGCTGCTTCACCGGGGGTGCAGGGCCAATTGCGAAGCGGCGGCGGTTAGACGAAGGCGGCAAGTCCGTCAAGCGTTCAGGTCAAGTGCTGCTTGACTTTCACGGGTGTGTCCGTCACACGCCGCGCTTCCAGAAAACCGGAAAGTTCTGCCCCATGGCACGCGTTACCGTCGAAGATTGCGTCGACAAGATCCCCAACCGCTTCGACCTGGTGCTGTTCGCCGCGACCCGCGCGCGCGCCATCTCGTCGGGTTCGGAAATCACCGTCGACCGCGACCGCGATAAAAACCCGGTCGTTGCGCTGCGCGAAATCGCCGACGAACTGATCAAGCCCGCCGACCTCAAGGAAGCGCTGGTGTCGTCGATGCAGCGCGTCGTCGCCAACGAAGACGATACCCCGGATGCCATCGGCTCGCTGTCGGCCTCGGCCGAAGCGCTGCGCATCACCGCCGCCCAGCCGCCGCGCAACCAGAATCTGGGGCCGGATTACGAATAAGGCGATCCTGTCGCCGCGGCCGAAAAAGGGCCGGCGGGGCAACCCGCCGGCCCTTTTGCTCACATGGCCGAAATGCCGCCGTCGACATACAGGCCGTGGCCGGTGACCATCTTGGCTTCGTCCGACGCCAGATAGACCGCCGCCCAGGCGATGTCGTCGGGTTCGCCCACGGCGCCCAGGGGAATCTGCCGGCCGAGCTTGGCCAGCCCTTCCTCGCGGCCGAAGCGGCTGGTGATGCCGTCGAGGATCGGTGTGTCGATGAAGACCGGATGGATCGAATTGCAGGTGATGCCATAGCGCTGCTTGGCGCAGTGCAGCGCCACCGATTTGGTCAGGTGGCGAACCGCGGCCTTGGCACTGTTATAGGCGGCGCTGTTGTGGCCGGCGATGACGCCGGCGATCGACGAGATGTTGACGATCGATCCGCGCACGCCGGTGGCTTGGACGGTGCGCGCCATCAACGGCAGCGCCAGCTTGCAGCCGAAGAACACGCTGTCGAGATCGATGGCATGGACCCGGCGCCAGTCTTCGAAACTCGTCGCCTCGACCGTGCTGCCGGCGGAAATGCCGGCATTGTTGACGAGGATGTGAATGCCGCCGAACTCGGCTTCGGCAAAGGCGATCGCCGCTTCCCATTGTTCGGGGCTGGTCACGTCATGGCCGATGCTGCGCGCCGACGCGCCGATCTGCGCCGCCTGTTCGGCAGCGCCGGCGGCATTGATGTCGGTCAGCACGACGCGCGCGCCTTCGGATGCGAACTTGGCCGCCATCGCGGCGCCCAGCCCCTGCGCGCCGCCGGTGATCAGCGCGATCTTGCCCGCCAAACGGTTCATTCTCGTCTCTCCCCAGCGATTTTGCGGCACCATGACGATGCCGGGGCCGCACCGCAAGCCGCTGGCGTGTTGTGACAATGCCACACTGCGTTGCAATAGTTGCGCCAGCGGCAGGTCGCAGCATTGGCCTGTTACAAATGTTGGGCTATCCCAAATGCAATTGTGTCGGGAATACCCGGTCGAAACCTTGGGGAGATCGTATGAAGAGCATCTGGCTGGCATCTGTCGCGGCGTTCGTATTGCCCATCGCATTGCCGGTCGCGGCGCAGGCGCAACAGGCTGCCGCCGCCGAAGCCGCCGATGTCAATGAAATCATCGTCACGGCGACCCGGCGCAACCAGGTGCTGTCCGACGTGCCGATCGCGGTCAGCGCGGTCAGCGCCGAACAGCTGCAGAATTCGGGCGGCACCGACATCCGCCAGCTCAACCAGCTCGCGCCATCGCTGCTGGTGTCGTCGGCGACCAATGAATCGAACGGCGCGGCGCGTATCCGCGGCGTCGGCACCGTGGGTGAAAACCCCGGCCTTGAATCGTCGGTCGCGGTGTTCATCGATGGCGTCTATCGCTCGCGCACCGGCGTCGGCCTGACCGACCTTGGCCCCATCGAACGCATCGAAGTGCTGCGCGGCCCGCAGGGCACGCTGTTCGGCCGCAACGCGTCGGCGGGTCTCATCAACATCACCACGGCGCTGCCCAAGTTCGAATTCGGCGGCCTTGCCGAAGCGACCTATGGCAATTTCAACAATATCCGCTTTATGGGCAGCCTGACCGGGCCGATCCTTGGCGACAAGGTCGCGTTCCGCGTCGATGGCGTCTACAACAAGCGCGACGGCTTTGTGGAAGACGTCATTTCGGGCCGCGACATCAACAATCGCGACCGTTTCCTGATCCGCGGCCAGCTGCTGCTGAAGCCGACCGACGATATCTCGATCCGGCTGATCGGCGACTATAACCAAAAGAACGAGGAATGCTGCGCCGCCGCGATCATTTCGCCGACGCAGAACCTGTCGCGCGATGCCGCCGGCAATGTCGTGTTTTCGCCCAACACCACCCAGGCGCTGGTGACACGGCTGGGCGGCGTTTACGTGCTGCCGACCGATGGCAGCAAATATGTCTACAAGACCGCGCTGACACCCGGCGCCGGCTATGACCAGCGCACCCGCGACTGGGGTGTCTCGGGTGAGCTCAACTGGGATCTCGGCGGTGCCAAGCTGACGTCGATCACCGGCTATCGCGAATTCAAGAACAAGTCGGCACAGGATGCCGATTTCAATCGCATCGACCTGTTGCGTCGCAGCGACGCCAACCGCAAGTTCCAGACCTTCACCCAGGAAATCCGCCTGCAGGGCAATGCCTTTGGCGAACGGCTCGATTACCTGTTCGGCGGCTATTATTCGCACGAAACGCTGCGCACCGACGACGATCTCGTCTATGGCAATGATTTCGAACGCTATTACAATACCCAGTTCGCGGCGTTCAGCCCCAATCTGCTGCAGACCTTTGCCAACGCCATCGGCTATGTGACCCCGACCGGCCAGAGCCTGCTCAACAATACCGGCATCGTCCAGGGCGGCTATTTCAAGCAGAAGAGCACCAACTACGCCTTCTTCACCCACAACGTTGTCAACATCATTCCCGACAAGGTGTCGCTGACGCTGGGCCTGCGCTATACCAATGAAAAGAAGGAGCTGGAGAGCGTCTTCCTGTCCAGCAACAATTTCTGCGGCGCGCTGCGTCGCTTCACCGGTAACCTCGGCGGGCTTGCTGCGCTGCGGCCGACCGTCACCTCGGTCGCGTGCATCATCAACAACACGCCGGGGCCGGGCTTTGCCTCGGGCGATCCGGGCACGGAGCGCAAGGAAGACGAATTCACCGGCACCGCGGTGCTGTCGGTCAAGCCGATCGACGACCTGCTCGTCTATGGCAGCTACTCGCGTGGCTACAAGGCGGGCGGCTTCAACCTCGACACATCGGCGCTCAACGGCACCAACCCGCTGGCGCAGCAACTCCAGTTCGATCCCGAGATCGTCAATTCGTTCGAACTCGGCGCCAAGCTCGATCTGCGCGAATTCAAGCTAAACGTCGCCGCCTTCTACCAGAAATTCGACGATTTCCAGCTCAACACCTTCAACGGCATCAATTTCGAAGTGTCGAACATCGAAGGCTGCGGCGATGATCTGGGCGGCCGCGATCGCGATCTGATTGGCGGCAATTCGGCGTGCACCGGCAAGAAAAAGGCCGGGCTGGTGTCAAAGGGTATCGAGGTCGAAGCGTTCTTCTACCCGTTCCCCAATTTCACACTGGCGAGCGGCATGACCTATACCGATGCCCGCTATGCCAAGCAGCTGACCGGCCTCAACGGCGTCTCGCTGGCGCCGACGCTGTTCCAGCTGCCGGGGCAGAACCTGTCCAACTCGTCGCAATATGTCGTCACCGGCAGCGCCGCCTGGACCCCGCAGATCAACGAGACCCTGTCGGCCCTGCTCTATTTCGATTTCCGCTACACCTCGGCGCTCAACACCGGGTCTGACCTTGATTTCGAAAAGATCCAGCCGGGCTTCGTCGTCGCCAACGCGCGTCTCGGCCTTTACGGCAAGGACAAGAAATGGGGCATCGAACTGTGGGCGCAGAACCTGTTCGACGAGCTTTACCAGCAGGTTGCGGCCGATGCGCCGTTGCAGGGCAGCGGTACGTTCCGCGCCGTTTCCCGCGGCCTGTCGCCATCGGCGAACCAGCTGTTCATCACCTTCCCGGCCGAGCCGCGGACCTATGGAATCACGGTCCGGACGAAGTTCTAGGCACAGCGCGGCGCCGCCCTGAGCGACAAATTGCATTGCAATTTTCGCTTTGGGCGCGACTCGCGCCAGCCCGGCCAGCGCGGCGGACAGCCACGCTGGCCGAACGCGTCTGACCCCGGATCAAGTCCGGGGCAGGCTGCACGGGCTTTGCTCGCGCCCCTACCAATCCCAAAACCCAAAAAAGCGCTCTAAGCCGCCGGTGCGGAAACCGTCTTCGCCTTGTGCATCGACCCTGCCACCTCGGGCGGCATGTACTTCTCGTCGTGCTTGGCGAGGATCGTTTCGGCGGTGAACACCCCCGATGCCGGATCGATCTTGCCTTCGGCAATCACGCCTTGCCCCTCGCGGAACAGGTCGGGCAGGATGCCGGTATAGGCCACCGGCCAGGTCTTGGCATTGTCGGTAACGACGAAGTGCACGGTCTGGCCGTTTCTGACCAGCGAACCCTTTTCGACCATGCCGCCGAGCCGGATCGCCGCCACTGGCGGCGCCTTGCCGGCGAGATCGGACGGGGCATAGAAATAGGTCGCCTTGTCGCCCAGCGTCGAAAACGCCAGCGCGCCGGCGCCGCCCAGCGCCACCAGTGCGCCGATCACGAGGTACAGCCGCTGCGTCTTGGCCTTGATCTTCATTTGCGTTTCAAATCCTCGGCGCGCTTTTCGGCGGCGCGCATCGCCGTCCAGCTCCACACCAGCAGCGCGACCATGCCGCCGATGGTGAGGATATAGGACGGCCAGATATAGGATGCCCACAGGTCAGGGCGGGCGACGACGGCTTCGATCATGCTACCGCCTCTGCCAGCCGCCGCGAGCGCGCCTCGATGCGCTGGCCGGCGAGCAGCGCGCGCATCCGCATCAGCACGATGGCGGCGAACAGCAGCGTGAAGCCGGCGACCGACAGCAGCAGGGGGGTAAGGATTTCCGGCGCGATCGATGATTTGGCCGCCAGCACGTTGATGCTCGATCCCTGGTGCAGCGTGTTCCACCATTCGACCGAATATTTGATGATCGACAGGTTGATCGCGCCGACCAGCGCCAGGATGGCGGCGCCGCGGCGTTCGCCGCCGCGTTCGGCTTCGG
>JBBQKM010000098.1:0-9262 GCA_038326915.1 Sphingomonadales bacterium | reverse complement strand
GTTGAAGGCTGGCGGAGCGGAAGCGACACCCGCACCCACCCGGCGAAGACGCCGCCCTCACCCCAACCCTCCCCACTCTACCGCCTGCGGCGGTGGGGGGAGGGAGAACATCTCACTCCCCAACCTCCAAAGCCCAAACCGGCGCCTCAAGCGCCTCCGCCAGTTTCCGCCGCGTCGCGGCCGAACCGGTGCCGCCGCCGCTTTCGATACGGCTCAGCCATACTTGGCTGAGGCCGGTGCGGCGTGCCAATTCGGCCTGGCTCAGCCCGCGGTGGCGGCGCCAGGCGGCAATCGGGTGCAGGCCGTCGTCGAGGATCGCACCGAGCACTTCGCCTGGCATCGTGCCCTCGCCCGCATCGATGCGGGCCAGCGTGGCGCGGGCGTCGGCAACTTCCTCGCCATCTTCGGCCAATGCCGCCAAACGGTCGAATTCCTTGGCCGGCAGCACCACCATCTCGGTGCCTTCCGGCGTCATGAAGCGCTGAACTGCGACATTCATCATGGCCTCCTACTCATAAACGCCGCCACGCGGCCCGACCCGCACCACCGAAACGATCACCAGCGTTTCGGTGTAAATCACCCGCCAATCGCCGACGCGCAGCCGCGACAGGCCGTCGCCACCTTTTAGCGGCGTGATGTTGTTGGCGAGACTGTCCGGGTCGTCTGCCAGTTGCGCGATTTTGGCGCGAATGCGCGCCGAGGTCGCCCGGTCCATCCGCATCAACACCTTGGCCGCTTGCCGGCTATAGTCGACTCGCCGTCTTGTCATCCACACGAACTATAACTGTAAGTAGTAGTTGAGTCAACGAAGCCATGCCCCCTCTCCCGCTTGCGGGAGAGGCGAGACGCGCGCCAGCGCGCCGGGTGAGGGTGTGCCCGAACTTCGGCGCGAAAGAGACACCCTCACCCGCTCGGCGAGCCGAAGGCGACCGCAGGTCAACGCGCCGAGTCGACCTCTCCCCCAGGCGGGGGAGGAGACAGACGCCTATTCCACAGGCGCTGATTCGATCGCCCGCGCGCCGTGCGGTTTCGGCAACCAGCGTTGCCCGAACAGCGCCGCGCCGATGAAGCCCGGCATCAGCGCCAGCTGCAGCAGCAACGTGCGCGCCGCGGGCGCACCGATCAACGCGGCGACCGCAAGCGCGGCGGCGCCGGCCATGCCGATCAGGCCCCAGATTTCAAGGTTGAGCGGACGGCGCTGGTGGAGCTTGTCGGCCAGCATGCCCAAGTTTTCAGGCGCGGCCTTCAAGGCCTCCCGCACCGTGCGGTTGGCGATCCAGTGGCCGATCAGGCTGGTGATCAGGCCCAGCATCGCCACCACCATGGCCATGCCGGCAAGCGCAACGAGCAGCTCTTCTGCCTCCACGGCCGATACACCTTTCGCAACAGGCACATCTGCGCCCGGACTGTATCAGCGATATCATACAGGTGCTCGCAACACGGTCAACCTGCGTTGGCCGCCTAAGGGCGATCGCGGCCCTTATTGCACCGTCGCGGCCGCGACCTCGCGCTCGGCCCAGGGTTCCGGGTCGGCATCGTCCCATTGGGTGATGCGCAGGGTCTGCTCGGCGGACTGGGAGGTGGTGATGACGTGGTCGACGCCTTCGACGGTGATGGCGTATTGGCCGTCGTCGGTGATCTCGATGAAGCCCTTTTTCTTCAGATACCAGGCGTGGAATTCGAAGCTTTCGTCCGAACATTCCAGCGTCCGCAGGATCTCGTAGGTGCCGGCGCCCGGAGAGCGCGCGCAGGCCCGGCGTTTCTTGTACAGATACATCAGGATGGCGGCGTGCATGGCGGCGTCGCTGATCGCGGCCATGCCCTCGGAACGCTTTGCCGCCTTCGGTTCGAAGGAGTATCCGGTCTGGCGGGCGTACAGCGCGTCATAGCCCGCGCGCTTGTCGGGCTTTCGCAGCAGGCCATAGGCCTCGATGACACTGTTGAACCGGTCGAGGTTGGCGGTTTCGGGATGGTCGGGGTGATAGATCTTGGCGAGGTGGCGATATGCCAGTTCCAGCGTCCTGGCGCTGCACTGGGGATCGACCTTGAGAATGGCGTAGTAATCGATGAAGGGATGACCGTCTTCCATCGCAAACCCTCCCTGCAAAATCCTGCCGCTCCGCGGGCGCCGGCCGCTGCGCCATGCCCCGAATCCAATGACTGTCTATGGCAGCAATCTTAGCAAAGATGAAAGTTTTTATTCACCGTTAACCGACTATTTCGGCGTAGTCCCTTTGCAGGCCGCGCCCCGTCGGGTGTGCGGCGGCCTCGGGCCCGCCCTGTCGCGCCAGCGGCCGGTCGACGGGGCTGTCCCCGCGCCCCATTTCCCCGCCCGGCATTAAGGATTATACAAGGCCATCACTCCGGCGAAAGGCGTTGTCGATGGCCCCTGCCTTCCGCCTCGCGGCGCTGCTGCTCGGCCTTGCCGTCGCCACTGCGGCGGGCGCCGATCCGAACGGCGATCGCGCCGTTTGCAACGACCAATGCACCACCAACAGCAACGGCAATTTCGATTCCTGCGTCCGGATGTGCATGACCAACCAGGAAATCTACAACACCGAAATACAGACACCGATGCGGCCGATGCCGCGGCCGCCGACGCTGTTCGGCGCCATCGCGGTTGAAACCGCCACGCTGATCACCGGCATGGCGCGCGATTACGCCAGCCGCGACGGCGCCGAACGCCGCGCCATCGCCATGTGCCGCCGCGCCGGCGGATCGGCGGCGGGGTGCAAGCTCGTCACCGTCAAGAACAACGCCTGCATTGCGCTGGCCACCAGCCGCGGCACCGGCGGCAAGGCCAACCGCTGGGGCTATGCCACATCGGACGACGGCTGGGTGTCGCGCCGCGACGCCGTGAAATACTGCCGCGGCGACGGCGGCACGAACTGCCAGGTGGTGGTTGCCTTCTGCACCGGATGATGTCGCCCGGTCCCGGACCGCGCTCAGGCCCGGCTCAAACGGCCCATCATCGTCACGAAAAAGGCCGTCGACCAGCCGAGCAGCAGCACGCCGTTGATGCCCTCGATCGCGGCGACGAGGTGCCAGTCTCGTTTCATCGCCTCGTCGCCGAAACCGATTGCCGCATAGGTCTGGGTTGAAAAATACACCGCGGTGCGCACGTCGTCGATGGCGCCCAGTCTCAGATATAGCGCCGCATACAGCCAGATTTCGACCCCGTGCAGCGCAAACAGCGACAGTACGACCGCCATCATCATCATGACCCCAGGCACAGACAGCGCCTTGATCGCCAGCTTGTCTTCCTCCATCGCCTCGAACCGGGTCAGGCGCTCGAGCAGCAACAGCCCGACGGCGTGGAGCAGCACCGTCACCATCACCATCGCTGTCGCAACCAGCAGCTCGTCGAGCATGCGGGGCGCCTATTTGGTCGAAGGGTTGGCCTGGATGACCTTCTTGGGCGGCGCGGCCTTGGGCTTGCGCACTTCCTTGTTCGATTTTGCCTGGCCCTTTGCCATTGTCGTTCTCCTTGTGGACAGGGTGTCCGGTGGCGACCATGCGCCCTTGCCCGGCCCGCGTCACCGGGCAATCATGCGCCAAGGGGGGATCGCCATGATATCCGTAGTTATCGCAACGCTGCTCGCCAGTGCAGGTGCGGCAGCGCCCGTTGCGGTCCCGCGCGCCGTGCATGTCCACGCCGGCCGGCTGGTCGATCCCGAAGCAGGTGCCGTGCTGACCGACCGGCTGATCACCATCACCGATGGCCGCATCACCGCGGTCGTGCCCTGGTCCGGGCCGCCGGCGGGCGGCACGCTGGTCGACTGGTCGGCCTATACGGTGCTGCCCGGCCTGATCGACATGCACACCCATGTCGCCGATGGCTGGGGCGAAACCGGCGACCCGGCCGAGGCGCTGCGCCACAGCGAAGGCGAAACGCTGCTGAAGGCGGCGGAGGCGGCGCGGACAACGTTGCGCGCCGGCTTCACCAGCGTCCGCGACGTCGGGGTGTTTCGCGGCCTGAGCGACGTAAAGCTGCGCAATGCCATCGCCGCAGGCCAGGTGCCGGGGCCGCGGATGACGGTCGCGGGCGGCTATATCACCACCCCCGGCGGCGGCGGCGCGGTGACCGGCGCCAAACCCGGCACGATCATCGGCCCGGAATTCCGCATCGGCGAAGTGCGTGGTGCCGCCGAGGCCAGGGCGAAAACCCGCGCGTTGATCGAAGGCGGCGCCGATCTCATCAAGCTGATCGCCACCGGTGCCGTGCTCGCGATCGGCAGCCGGCCCGGCGCGCTCGAGCTGACACCCGACGAAATGCAGGCGAGTTGCGACGAGGCGAAACGGCTCGGCCGTTATTGCATCGCCCATGCCCATGGCGCCGCCGGCATCAAGGCGGCGATCACGGCGGGTGCCCGCTCGATCGAGCACGCCTCGCTGATCGACGACGCGGGCATCGCGCTGGCGAGGGCAAAGGGCGTCTGGCTCGACATGGATATCTATGACGGCGACTGGATCGATGCCGAGGGCACCCGCCAGGGCTGGCCCGCCGAATATCTGCAAAAGAACCGCGACACCACCGAGGCGCAGCGCCAGGGCTTTGCAAAAGCGGTGAAGGCCGGCGTGAAACTGTCGTTCGGCACCGATGCCGGCGTCTACCCGCATGGCCAGAATGCCCGGCAGTTTGGCTATATGGTGCGCTATGGCCTGACGCCGATGCAGGCGATCCAGTCGGCGACCACCGAAGCGGCGGCACTGCTCGGCAAGGGCGGGGAGGTCGGCGCCATCAGCCCGGGGCATTTCGGCGATCTGATCGCGGTGGCCGGCGATCCCATCATCGATATCCGCGCGCTTGAGACTGTCGCAGCAGTAATGAAGGGCGGCGAGGTCATCCGGCCCTAGTATTGCTGCGTATATGCGGTTGAACTACTGTCGTTACTATCGGCTCG
The DNA here is from genome assembly GCA_038326915.1 of Sphingomonadales bacterium. Lineage (GTDB taxonomy): Bacteria > Pseudomonadota > Alphaproteobacteria > Sphingomonadales > Sphingomonadaceae > Sandarakinorhabdus. Next base: position 4,358 of record JBBQKM010000098.1, on the reverse strand, counting down.
GGAGGGCAATTCGGTCATGAACAGCGCAATCCGGGTTTCGATCGCGATACTGGCAGCAATCCCGCTGCTTGCCGCCACCAAGCCCGCCGCCAAAGCCCCTGTCCGCGCGCCGGTGCAACAGGTCATCGCGCCGAAAACCGTCTATTGGCTCAGCGCCGCGACCGCCAGCGGCTTCACCATGGGCAGCCGCAGCCCTTCGACCGGCGACATGATGCGCATGGCGATGGGCGGCGGCATGGACCAGGTGCAGAAAGACCTGAAGCTCGACCTTGGCTCGAAAGTGCCGCCATCGGGCCCGCCCGCCGCCTCGCACGCCATCCCGCCTGACATGAACATGGGGCTAGCGCTTGCGCTGAAAACGCCCAAGCCCGTGGCCACGGCAAATGCGCCGCGCGAACCCGAAGATTTCGAACGCCCCAAGGGCCAGATCCTGCTGTTCTGGGGCTGTGGTGAAAATGCCCGCCCCGGCCAGCCGGTCGTCATCGATTTCGAAAAAATGGCCGCCGGCCAGCTGCCGCCGGGCCTTTTCGGTGGCGAGCGGGTGCGGATCGCGCGGCCGCCGCTGGCCTCGACCTGGCCGACGTACGGCGGCTGGCCCAACGATGATCGCGCCAGCAAACAGGCGGTGCCGGCGGACGCGTCGCTGCTCGGCGCGCACCGGGTCACCGGCAACTATACTTCACCGATCGATTTCACCCTCACACAGGACTGGATGGCCGATCTCGCCATGCAGCAGAGCAAGCTGCCATCGGGCGCGCTGGCGCTGTCGTGGCGGCGGGTGCCGGGCGCGACGGCACATTTCGCCCAGATGTTCGGCGGCAGCCAGTCCGGCGGCGGCGGCAAGAAATCGGACAGTGCCACGATCGTGTTCTGGTCGTCGAGCGAGGTGCAGACCTTCATCTCCGGCCTCAGCGATTTCATCGCGCCGGCCGAGGCGGCACGCCTTGTCGACAAGAAACAGCTGATGCCCAGCGACCAGACCAGCTGCGCCATCCCCAAGGAGGCGATGGCCGCGAGCCAGGGCGGGCTGATCACCCTTGTCGCCCATGGCCCCGAACAGAATTTCGTCTACCCGCCGCGCCCTGCCGACCCGAAAGTACCATGGGTGCAGGATTGGACGGTGAAAGCGCGCTTTGCCTCGCGGACCGGCGGCATCGCGGGGATGGACATGGCGGCGATGGGCGGCGGCAGCGCCGGCAAGGGCAAGAAGGGCAAGCCGGCGTGTCAGCCGAGCAGCAGCGGCATGGCCGGCGAAGCGATCGGCGGTGCCCTGGGCGGCGCGATCGGCGGGATGTTCGGCAAGAAAAAGAAACCCGATTGCGAATGACGCTGCGCCGCAACATGCGGCTTGGCGACAGCGGGGGCAGCGGCTAAGCCACACGCGCAGAACGCGCCGAACATTGCGCGCGCGCCGCGTGCCGGAAGTTATCGCAAGACCATGCCAAGCCCTGCCGACCTTCGCGCCCGCGTGCAGCGCTTCGCCCGCGACCGCAACAACCACCAGACGGCGATCGCCTTTGCCATCAGGCTGTTCGGTGCTGCCGCCAGTTTCGGCCTCAGCTATGTCATCGCGCGGCTGTTCGGCGCCGCCGGCACCGGAAATTATGCGCTGGCGCTGACCACTGCGACGATCGCGGCAACGCTGTCGCTGGTCGGGCTCGATTACATCCTGCTGCGCACCGTGGCCGGCGATGTAAAGATCGGCGACACGGCGGCAGCCGGCGGCAGCGTCCGCAAGGTCGTGGCTGTGGTCGGCAGTTTTTCGGCCGGCATGGCGATCCTGCTGGCGATTGCCGGCGCGCCGCTGCTGACCCGGCTGCTCGATGATGGCGGCGACACCATGATGCTGCGGCTGGCGGCGCTCGCCGTGGTGCCGCTGGCGCTGACGCGGGTCGCCGTTGCCAGCCTGCGCGGATCGGGCATCGTGCTGCGCGCCCAGTTCATCGACGGGCCGCTGCCGATGCTGCTGACCTTGCTGGCGCTGGGTCTGTTGATTGCCACGGGCATCGCCACGAATGTCCAGCAGTTGTTCGTGCTGTTCGCCGCCGCCACGGCGATCGGCACCGCCAGCGGCTGGGCCATGTATCGCCGCAAGACCCGCGGCTGGGCACCGCCGGCGGCCGTCAAGGCACGGCCGCTGCTGTCGCAAAGCTGGCGGATATCGCTGACCGTGCTGGCGGCGATGTTTGCCGACTGGCTGATACTGCTGATGCTCGGCCGCTATTTCGGCAAGGTCGAGGTCGGCCAGTTCCGCACCGCCTGGCAGATCACCGCGCTGATCGGGCTCGTCGCCAGCACGCTCGATGTCGTCGTCGGGCCGCGGCTGGCGGCGGCACATCGCGTCGGCAACATCGCTGCGATCCGCGACATCTGGCGCCATTCGGCCAAGCTGATGATCCTCGGCTCGCTGCCGCTGCTGCTGCTGGTGCTGGCGGTGCCGGCCTGGGTGCTCGGCTTCTTCGGCCCGGAATTCGTCGTTGCGGCGCCGGCGCTGCGCATCCTCGCGCTCGGCCAGATCGCCAATATCGCCACGGGTTCGGTCGGCGCGGTGCTGCTGATGACCGGCCGCGAAAAATGGTCGCTGCGGCTGGCGCTGCTGTCGCTGGCGGTGCTCGGGGTGTCGGGGCTGGTGCTAATCCCGGCCTATGGCATCACCGGCGCGGCCATCGCGACGGCGCTGAGCATCCTTGTCCGCAACGGCACGATGACAGTGCTGGTGCGGCGGCAGCTTCGCCTGCCGGGCTAGCGCAATTCGGACGTGAGTTCGCTGATCGCCTTGGCATAGGCTTCACGATTGGCCAGGATGAACGGATCGTCGCTGGCAGCGAGCAGCGCCGCGAAACCATAGCTGTCCTTGGCGCCGAGCGCGTCGGCAAGCTCGGCCTCCGATCGCAGCAACGCGTCGCAGATCGCCGCCAGCGCGATGATGCGCAGCCATAGCACCGGCGTCGTCCGCGGATTGAGCGTCGCCATCTGGCTGGTCAGCGGCTCGATATAGCCGCCGCCTTGCGCCAGCACGGCATTGAATTCATCGACGCGGACGACACGCTCGCCGCCGCTGCTGCTGCTGGTCAGCATCGACGTCGCGATCACCGGCAGCGTGTCGCGGAACAGATGCTCGCGTTCCACCGTCAAGTCGCAGCCGGGGTGATCGAGCAGGAACCAGCTCCCCGAAAATGCCTGGAAGACCAGCCGGCGGAAGCGCACGATCCGCAGCATGGCGACATCGACCGAAAAATCGGCATAGGCCATTTCGCGCTCGATCAGGTCGAGCAGCGCGATCAAGCGGCCGACCCGATACAGGGTGCTGCGAAAGAAATAACCCCGGGCGGCAAGGTCGTGGCGATATTCGACGATATTGGCGACGCGGTCGCGAACCTGCACCGCCGCCTGGATCAGCTGAAACCGCAGCGGCCCGACCGCCTTGTGGAGCCGCTGGCGCGCCTCGAAGCGATATTTGCGGTCGGCCTCGGCGTCGCCAAGCAGCAGCGCGTTATCGCGGCTGAGGCCGGTCTTGTAGGCTTCGAGGTGGCGGTCGAAGAACGGCTTCGAAGACCATTGCAGCACGGCGAAAGCGGTGGTGCCGGCACCGAGGACCGAGGCGATCAGCGTCGAAACATCGATCGCCACGGTGCCTCGGTCCGCCGGCCGGGCGCCCCTTAGGCCGCCTTGTCGGCGACGAGCAGGCGCACCGGCTGCTTGGTGCCGGCGACGACTTCATCGTCGACGAGGATTTCCTCGACACCTTCCATGCCCGGCAGTTCGAACATGGTATCGAGCAGGATCGATTCCATGATCGACCGCAGCCCGCGGGCACCGGTCTTGCGCTCGATGGCGCGCTTGGCGATCGCCGCCAGCGCGTCGGGCTGGAAGGTCAGCTTCATGCCCTCCATCTCGAACAGGCGGGCATATTGCTTCGACAGCGCGTTCTTCGGCTCGGTCAGGATCTTGACAAGCGCGGTCTCATCAAGGTCTTCGAGCGTCGCGATCACCGGCAAACGGCCGATGAATTCGGGGATCAGCCCGAAACGCAGCAGATCCTCGGGCTCGCACTTCATCAGCAACTGGCCGACACGGCGCTCGTCGGGGGCGGCGACATGCGCGCCGAAACCGATCGACTTGCCCTGCAACCGGTCACCGATGATGCGATCGAGACCCGAAAAGGCACCGCCGCAGATGAACAGGATGTTGGTCGTGTCGACCTGCAGGAATTCCTGCTGCGGATGCTTGCGGCCACCCTGGGGCGGCACCGACGCGGTGGTGCCTTCCATGATCTTGAGCAGGGCCTGCTGGACCCCCTCGCCCGACACGTCGCGGGTGATCGAAGGATTGTCGGCCTTGCGGCTGATCTTGTCGAT
>JBBQKM010000097.1:0-9274 GCA_038326915.1 Sphingomonadales bacterium | reverse complement strand
CGCAACCACCACTGGACCAAGAATGTCGTCGCATCCGCCGATGGCAAGACGCTGTTCGTGGCGGTCGGCTCCAACTCCAATGTCGCTGAAAATGGCCTCGCCGAGGAAAAGCAGCGCGCCAACATCCTTGCCATCGATGCTGCCAGCGGCGCGACCCGGGTGTTCGCCACCGGTTTGCGCAACCCGGTCGGGCTGGCGTGGAACCCGGTCACCGGCGATTTGTGGGCCGCTGTCAACGAACGCGACGAAATCGGGTCGGACCTGGTTCCCGATTACATGACCAGCGTGAAGCCCGGCGCCCATTATGGCTGGCCGTGGAGCTGGCATGGCAACCATGTCGACGAGCGCGTGCAGCCGGCGAACCCGGCGATGGTGGCCCGGGCGATTGCGCCCGATTATGCGCTGGGGCCGCACACCGCCAGCCTGGGGCTGGCGTTCAGCGCGCCGGGTGCCGCGCTGGGACCGGGCTATGCCAGCGGCGCCTTCATCGGCCAGCATGGCTCGTGGAACCGCAATCCGCCATCGGGCTACAAGGTGGTATTTGTCGGCTTCGATGCCGCCGGCAAGCCGCAGGGCCTGCCGCGCGACGTGCTGACCGCATTTCTGGGCGAGGATGGCAAGGCGCGCGGGCGCCCGGTCGGGGTGGCGTTCGACAAGCCCGGCGCGTTGCTGGTCGCCGATGATGTCGGCAATGTGGTGTGGCGCGTCAAGGCAGCGCAGACGGTGGCGTCGCGCTAGGGGGTGACGCATCGGGCTGGCGGGCGTATTCGGGGGCTACAGGAGACCCCGATGAACGTCCACGCCGCGCTCACCCCCGAAGCCCAGCACATGGCGCCGAAATGGCCGTCATTCGACTGGCAGGACCCTTTGCTGCTCAGCGCCCAGCTGAGCGACGAGGAACGCATGATCCGCGACGGTGCGCGCGCCTTCTGCGACGCCGAGCTGATGCCGGCGGTCAAGGAAGCCAACCGCCATGAACGCTTTGACCCCGGCCTGATGCGCAAGTTCGGCGCCGCCGGGCTGCTGGGGCCGACGATCGAAGGCTACGGCTGCGCCGGCACCTCCTATGTCGCCTATGGGCTGATCGCCCGCGAGGTCGAGCGCGTCGATTCGGCCTATCGTTCCGCCATGTCGGTGCAGTCGAGCCTCGTGATGTACCCGATCTGGGCCTATGGTTCGGAAAGCCAGCGTGAGAAGTATCTGCCCGGCCTTGCGTCGGGTGAGCTGATCGGCTGCTTCGGCCTGACCGAGCCCGATGCCGGTTCCGACCCCGGCGGCATGAAGACCCGCGCCCGCGAAGTCCCCGGCGGCTATGTCCTCAACGGCGCCAAGATGTGGATCACCAATTCGCCGCTCGCCGACGTCGCGGTGATCTGGGCGAAATGCGACGACGGCCGCATACGGGGCTTTGTCGTCGAGCGCGGCGATGTCGGGTTCACGACCCCCAAGATCGAGGGCAAGTTCAGCTTGCGCGCCGGCGTCACCGGCGAAATCGTGCTGGCCGATGTGCATCTGCCCGCCGACCGCGTGCTCGCCGGTGTCGATGGCCTGGCGGGGCCGTTCGGCTGTCTCAACAACGCCCGCTACGGCATCGGCTGGGGTGCGATGGGCGCAGCCGAGTTTTGCTGGCACGCGGCGCGGCAGTACACGCTCGACCGCAAGCAGTTCGGCCGGCCGCTCGCCGCGACCCAGCTGGTGCAGAAAAAGCTCGCCGACATGCAGACCGAGATCACCCTTGGCCTGTGCACGGCGCTCGCCGCCGGCCGGCTGATGGACGCCCACCAGCTGGCGCCCGAGGCGATCAGCCTGTTGAAGCGCAACAATTGCGGCAAGGCGCTGGCCATTGCTCGCGAGGCGCGCGACATGCACGGCGGCAACGGCATTTCGGACGAATATCATGTCATCCGCCACGTCATGAACCTCGAGGCGGTCAACACCTACGAAGGCACCCACGACGTCCACGCGCTGATCCTCGGCCGTGCGCAGACGGGGATTCAAGCTTTCTTTTAATCGTGTTATGGAGGTCCCGAACAGGCGGGGGGCCGAATGACCGAATACAGCAGCGCGAACGACGCACGCCCGGCCGCGCAGGTGGCGATCGGCGTCATCGATGATGTCGGCTTCGGCCTCGCCGTGGCGCGGCTGTCGCTGACCGCGATGGACGCGCTGGCGTCGAGCGAAGACCTGACCACCCAGCGGTCCGGCACCATCGGCAGCCATGTCAAGATTCGCGTCGGCCCGCGCTGGCTGCTCGGCAGCGTCCGCGACATGCAGCGCGATCCCGCCGACCGCACCAGTGTCATCGTCAACATCGACTTTCTGGGCGAAGGCGATGCTGCCGGCCGTCGCAGTTTCGGCAATTTCCGCCGCGGCGTCACCAGCTATCCGCGATCGGGCGACCCCGTCATCGCCGCGGTGCGCGACGATCTCGCATCGGTGTTCGCCACCGACAGCCGCGCCCATGTCGAGATCGGCACCGTTTACCCCACGACCGACGTCAAGGCGGCGCTGTTCATCGATGCGCTTCTGTCGCGGCATTTCGCCATCGTCGGATCGACCGGCACCGGCAAATCGACGGCGACGGCGCTGATCCTGCACCGCATCGTCGCCGCGGCGCCGCGCGGCCATATCGTGATGCTCGATCCGCACGGCGAATATGCCAAGGCCTTTGCCGAGACCGGCGTGATCTTCAACGTCGACAATCTGGAAATGCCGTACTGGCTGATGAATTTTGAAGAAACCTGCGAGGTTTTCGTGACCGGCGAAGGCGCGCAGCGTGAAGGCGAAAAGGACATTCTCGCCAAATGCCTTTTGGCGGCGCGCGCCAAGAATCCGGTGGCGACCGCGCTGCCGCACCTGACCGTCGACAGCCCGGTGCCCTATCTGATCGGCGATCTGCTGGGCGAATTGCAGGCGCAGATGGGCATGCTGGCGCAGGCCGACGAGCTGCCGAAATATCTCCGGCTGAAGCGCAAGATCGAGGATATCCTGCAGGATTCGCGATATAATTTCATGTTCAACCGCAAGCTGGCCAGCGATTCCATGGCGGATTTCCTGGGCCGCATCCTGCGCATGCCGACCGATGGCAAGCCGATTTCGATCATCGACTTGTCGGGCGTGCCGTCGGAAGTCGTCAATGTCGTCGTCGCGCTGCTATCGCGCCTCGTCTTCGATTTCGCCATCTGGACCGAAAAGGAAAAGCGCCGCCCGATCCTGCTCGTCTGCGAGGAAGCGCATCGCTATGTGCCGTCGAAAGACATCGCCGTCGGCAGTTCGGTGCGCAACATCCTGGAACGCATCGCCAAGGAAGGCCGCAAATACGGCGTCTCGCTGGGCCTGATCACCCAGCGGCCATCGGATGTAGCCGAAGGCACGCTGGCGCAGTGCGGCACCATCATCGCGATGCGGCTGAACAACACCCGCGACCAGGAATGGGTGCAGGCGACGATGCCCGAAGGCGCGCGCGGTTTCCTCGAAACGATCCCGGCGCTGCGCAACCGCGAATGCATCGTCTGCGGCGAAGGCGTCGCGGTGCCAGTGCGGCTGAGCTTCGACACGCTCGCCGAAAGCCGCTGCCCGGCCTCCGACGACCCGTCATTCAGCGAACGCTGGGCCGGCAGCGGCGATTCGGACGCCGATCTCGACAACATCATCCGCGACTGGCGCAGCCAGACAACCAACGCCCCGGCACCGTCGCTGCTGCGGCCGGCGTCGGGGCTCTGGACCTAAAGCGCCGGATCGAGGCTGCGCCAGTCGCGCGTGACAAAGCGTTCCTGGATGGCGGTGCGGGTTTCCAGTGCGCCGTTGCGGATCCAGTGCCAGGTGCGGCTGCGATTTTGGCCATCATCGGAAATCTGGATCATCTCGTATAGATACAGCGAAGGGTCACCGGTGCGCTGCCAGTACAGCATCATCGTGCGGCCTTCGTGATCCTGCGGCACCTCCCACGCCGACCCGACGATCAGATCATTGTCCCACCAGATCCGCTTGTCGCGATAGGCTGCCGGGAAATCGCGGACATCAACCCGGCCATCGGCCCAGGTGTAGTAATTGGTCTGGTGATAGGGGTGCACCGGGTCGTCGCTGAACCGGCAGAACAGCCGCGACGCATGCGAATCGACCTGCACGCCGGCGGCGTTGAAATAGGTATAGGTGCCATCCCAGACGCCTTCGTGGCGGGCGAGCAGTGGCATGTCTTCGCGAATTCCCATCGTCAGTCTCCGATAAGGGCCAGTAATTCCGGTACGTGTCGGGCGCGCAAGGCCGCCAGCGCGCGGCGGTGCAGGCGATGCGGCGCGAATTCAGCCGCGTCGAACACCCGCGCATTGGCAGCGCCGACGGCATCCCACGGCGTGAACGCGACCTCGGCGCGCACCATCGCCCAGGCGCGCGTCAGGTGGCTGCCGTGGCGATCGGGGCGGAGATCGGGCCAGCCGGCGCGTGGCGCCGGGCCGGGCGGCGCGTGCGCTATGTCGAGCCGGTTCGCCAGCATCGCCGCCAGCCGCGCCGCAGCACCCTGCCCTTCGATGCGGGTGACGAGCAGGCCCGATATGACCATCGCCAGCACGTCGATGACAGATTCGAGCGCGATCGGCGGCACGGCAAAGCCGACGCTCAGCCCGTGCCCGGGCAGGTCAATCGCCAGCGTGCCCGGCCGCGCGACGATTTCGGCAGCACTGCCCGGCGCGTGCAGCAACAGTGTCGTGGCCGCCGGGTCGCCCTGCCAGTGCAGCTGGCCGAAACCGGCGACATCGAAAAAGCCCTGGGTGGTGACCGGTGCCGCGGCCGCGCGCGACGGCGAGGGGTGGCGAAGCAGCCAGCCGCGGGCGGCGGCCACAACCTCGGCTTCGGTCGCCAGCTTGTGCGCCTGCCAGCCGGTCGGCAGCGGCCCCAGCCGGTCGATATGCGCCTGCAGCGGGTCACCGTTGCGCGCCATGATCATCACCGGCGGGGTCGGCGCGCCCGGTGCCGGCAGGTCGCGCGGCGCCTGCAGCATCGCCGCATAGCCGGGGCCATAGGAAGCGCCGGCCGCCATCACGTCGAGAACGGTGGCGTTGATGATGGCCGGATCATCATGCGCCATCGGCAGCCGGTGCGCCGCATCGGCGGCATACCAGGGGAAGAACCAGCTTTGTTCGCGGATGCGGTGCCACAGCCAGGTCAGATGCTCGCCATAGGCGCTCGGGGCGAATGGCGGGGTATAGTTGCTGCCAAAATCGGCGCGTTCGGCATCGGTCCACACCGCATAGCCGTTGGCGGCGATGGCGGTGAACCGCTGCGGCGCGCGCTTCGCGGCGGTGATCAGCGTGATGGCGCCACTATGGGTGCCATAAGCGCCGGCCGTCGCCAGCCCGAGCGCATCCATCAGCGCGAGCACCGCATCGGCGAAATCATTCACATGCGGCGCCGCCATCGGCAGCGGCTGCGATTCGCCGAATCCCGGCGTATCGGGGGCGATGCAGGTGAAATCGGCCGCCCAATCGGCGATCAGATCCAGATATTCAGCCGACGAGCGCGGGCTCTGGTGGATCAGCAACACCGGCGGCCCCGATCCGGCCTGGCGATAATGCACCCGGCGGCGGCTGCCATCGGGGTTGCCAACATCGATGAAATGCCGGCTGACCGTCATGCCGCCTCGATCAGCTCGATGATTTCGCCGGCCGCGCCGATGACGGTGGCGCTGCGGCGGCTGGCATAGAGCGCGCCGCCATGACGCGCCGGGGGCGCCAGAAACGGCGCAGCAATGGCGTCGAGGCTGGCGACGATGAAGCTGACCATCGCATTGCCCGGTGGCAGTTCGCCGGTCGGTACGGTGCGCGGTGTCGCGGCGGCGGGATATTGGTCGATCTCGCAGGCCGGCATGCGGCCGGTCTGGGTCATCGTCATCGCGGTGATCGTATCGGCGGGCAGGCCGAAGCTGGCATTGATGACGCTGTACGGAATCTCCCAGGTGTCGCCGACAGCAAAGCCGAGCGCATCACGGTGAAACGCCACCGCGGCAGCGCGATCAGGCGCGGCGAGGATGGCGATGAACATATGGTCGACCCGCGCCCGCGTCATCGGCAGGTCGAGCCCCGCCATCCCCGATTTCAACACCTGGTTGAGATACAGCACCTCGCCGCTACGCCCGGTCACCTGGAAGGGGATGAAATTGTCGAAACCGGGCACCAGCTTGGGTTCGCCGATGACGGTGAACGCAGTGCCCCCGACGGCGGCAAACAGCGTATCGCAATCGGCAACCGTCAGTTCGAACGCCGCCCAGCCATGGCTGCGCAGCGGGCGATAGTCGGGCACCGGCGTCGATTCGACGAGGCGCAGATAGCCGGGCCGCGCATCGGCGTGGCACACCAATGCGGTGCGCCGTCCGGCCAGCGCCGGTGCCCCCCAGCCGGCAGCGAGATCGGCGGCAATGAGACCCGATTCGACAATCGAGAGCCCAAGGATGCCGGTGTAATCCGCGAGCACCGCATCATAGGCCGCGGCCGAGATTGTGCCGCATTTGATGCGTCCGGGACTGTCGAAGTGGCTGCTCACATCGGCAGTTTGTCCGGACAACTTTCGCGGCGCAAGTAGGTAGAATCCCAGCCTGGCGGCGACAGGTCCTGGCTTTAGGGCTTTGCCCCGCGCTGCGGCACGATGAAGCGACCTGTCACCCGGCCCGGCGTCGCACCCGGCGCCGCCGAGGTGCCGCCGCTGCGGCCGTCGAAGCTCGTCTGCCCCGACACGAGGTTGAGCACCAGACGCTGGCCCTTGAGGTTCGAGCCGCCGCGATCGAGCGTGACATTGCCGATCAGAGTGACGATCTTCGCCGTCACATCATAGATGCCGATGTTGCCGGTGGCGCTTTCGCTCGGGCTGATCAGCCTGACATTGCCGCGGGCATCGAGCCGCTGCATTTCCGGCGTGCCGGTGCTGCGGCTATACAGCACCTTCACGCTGTCGGCCTTCAGCGTCATGCGGCCCTGCTTGATGACGACATCGCCCGAAAACACCGCCTGGTTGTCGGCATCCTGGATTTCGATACGCGCCGCATCGACATCGATCGGCGCGCCGGTGTCGAGGCCTTTCAGGGCCGAGGTCTGCGCCGCCACCGGGGTGGCCAGCAGGGCAAAAAGAATAAGGGCTGGCTTCATCCCGCCGCTCTGCCTCCGCGCCCGTAAATCCGCAAGTGGACGCCGCCGCTGAGCACCATCGAACGGCCCTGGATATCACCGTTCAGCCGGCCGGCACTGAAGCGGCCGATGGGCAGTTCGCCCTTCACCGGCGCGTCGGTCGATACCTTGCGGCTGTTGAGATCGATATCGACCGTTGCCGAATCGAGGCTGTAGCCGGCCGCCGAATCGAGCCGCACCGGGCCGTTGATCTGCAATTTGTCGGTTTCGAGGAAATAGCGCCCGGCCGGCGCCACCACTGTCGCCGGGCCGTCAGCCATCGCCAGCTTTGCCGTCAGCCGTTTCAGCTCGACGATCGGCACGGCGCTGCTGCGCTGCACGGCGCCCGCGGCGCTGATGTTGAAGGCCTCGCCCCTGGCGGTTTCGCCGCGATAGACGGCATTGTCGACGCGCAGCCGTTCTGGCGCCACCGCCACCTTGCCCTTGTCGAGCAGGAAGCTGAATTCCTGCACCTTGGCGAGCGGCCAGATGATGATCGTCGCCAGCACCGCCGCGGCCAGCGCCGGCAGCAACCATTTCAGCACGCCGAACAACGCGTCGCGGTGGCTGCCCGGCAAGGCGGCGCGCTGGCGTGGGCTCAGCGCCCGGTCGGCGAGCGTCAGTTCCATCACATATGCGCGAAGATGTCGGTTTCGTCCCAGCCGGCGAGATCGAGATCGGCGCGCGTCGGCAGGAAATCGAAACAGGCCTGCGCCATTTCGGTGCGGCCCTCGCGCGCTAGCCGTTCCACCAGCACGGCATGGGCGCGATGCAGGAAACGCACATCCGACGCGGCATAATCCTTTTGCGCTTCGGACAGTTCGGCGGCGCCCCAGTCCGACGATTGCTGCGCCTTTGAAATGTCGACGCCGACGGTTTCCCGCAGCACATCCTTAAGGCCGTGGCGATCAGTATAGGTGCGCACCAGTTTCGACGCGATCTTGGTGCAGAACACCGGTGTCGCATCGATGCCGAGGTAATGTTTGATGACGGCGAGGTCGAAACGCGCAAAGTGGAACAGCTTCACCCGCGCCGGATCGGCGAGAATGGCCTTGAGCACCGGCGCATCATATTCGCCCTTGGTGAAGCGGACGAGATGTTCGTCGCCCTGGCCATCGGCGAGCTGGAGCAGGCAGAGCCGGTCGCGGTGCGGGTGCAGGCCCATGGTTTCGCTGTCGACAGCGATTGGCCCCGGGGCAAAGACATCGCGCGGCAGGTCGCCTTCGTGCAGATAAATGGTCATCCGCCATCGCCTAGCAGGCAGACAGGCTGCTGTCATCCGCCGCCATTTTGTCGGCCTGTCGCGGCCGCAACCCGGCTCGCCGCGCCTTAACGACTTGTTGGGAGCCATTTCACGCGTATGCCGTACTATTGGTTTGCCAGCGCCAAGCGTCTGGGAAGTCAACGTTTTTGTAAGCAGTTGTTTAGGAGTTGTACTCATGAAGATCCTGATCGGTGGCCTTGCCGCCGCCTTGATGGCGACCGCTGCCCTGGCGCAGACGCCGCCCGCGGACCCGATGGCCAGCAACCCGGCAGCGACGCCGCCGGCGGCACCGACGCCGCCAGCCGATGTCGCGCCGCCGGCAACGACCGAAACGGCCAACGCGCCGCAGCTCGTCCAGAAGGACGGCAAGTGGTGGAATGGTGACCGCAAGGCCACCAAGGCCGAAATCGCCGAATACCAGCGAACCCGCCCGCAGTAAGACGGGACGCGCCTGGTGGGGCCGCAGGTTCTCCTGCGGCCCCATTGGCGTCTGCTGGACCGATGACTATCATGGCGCATGGCCGCCAAGCTGCCGATTGCCGACCTGTTCGATATCGACCATGTCGAGGCGCTGTTGCAGGCCTCCGCCCGCGATGGCGCGGCGCTGAGCTATTCCGAGATCCTGCTGTTGCTCGGCTATGCCTTTACCCGGCCCAAGATGCGGGCACTGTGCAAAGTGCTCGATGCCATCGATAGCCGCGCCGCCGCCGCCGGGCAGCCCGAACTGGCTGTACTGGTCGTCCGCGAAAGCGATCGCCTGCCGGGGCAGGGCTGGTGGGTGGGCCGCAGCGATTACTGCGGCGAATGGACCGGCAGTGCCGCGCAAGCTCATGTGCGGCAATTGCAGCAGCGTGCCTTT
>JBBQKM010000096.1:0-9356 GCA_038326915.1 Sphingomonadales bacterium | reverse complement strand
GCAGATATGGCCGCGCGACAGTGGGTTGTCGGGATCGCCCTTGATCGACAGGATGGTGCGGCCCCCGGTTTCGATGATCGTGCCGCAATTGGCTTCGCAGATATGGCAGGTGCGGAAATGCGTCGGCATGGGGTGGGCTTTCCTGGGCTGGCGCGATGCTAGGCGTGGTAGCGGCACAGGGAAAGCTGTCGAGATTGCGGACTGTTTCCGTCATCCCCGCGAAGGCGGGGAACCATAGCCAGCGGTTCGTCCCCCGCGACCCCGGTCCGGCGATGGATCCCCGCCTTCGCGGGGATGACGGTGGTGGTGTTCAGGCCGCCACGCGCGCCTGGCCTGCGAACCACGGCACCAGCCGGGCGATCGCGGCCTCGACCAGCGGTGTCGACACCGCAAAGCTGAAGCGCATGTGGCGGTGGCCGAGCACCGGATCGAAATCGATGCCGGCGGCGGTGGCGACGCCGGTGTCCTCGAGCAGTCGGGTGCAGAAGCCCAGGCTGTCGTCGGTCAGATGGCCGATATCGGCATAGATGTAGAAGGCGCCATCGGGCGGCGCGATATGGGCGAGGCCGAGCGCCGGCAGCGCCGCCAGCAGCCGGTCGCGGTTGCGCGCATAGGTGGCGATATGGCCATCCAGCTCGTCGCGGCATTCAAAGGCCACCAGCCCGACGTGCTGCGCCAGCGACGGCGGGGTGAGGAACAGATTGCCCATCCGCGCCCGCGCCGCCTCGATCAGATCGGGCGGCACCAGCAACCAGCCGAGCCGCCAGCCGGGCATGCTGAAATATTTGGAGAAACTGTTGACGACGAGCGCATCGGGGACGAATTCGAGCAGCGATCGCGCCGGCCCGACATAGCTGAGGCCGTGGTAGATCTCGTCGGACACGATGCGGATGCCGCGCTGCCGGCAGACCGCGGCGATGGCGGCCAGTTCGGCATCGGCGATGATCGTGCCGGTCGGGTTGGCCGGGCTGGCGATGATGACACCATCGGGCGCGGGTTCGATCGCGGCGAGCGCGGCGGCGGTCAATTGATAGCGTTCGGCGGCGCCGCATTCGATCTCGACGGGTTCGAGATACAGCGATTTCAGCGTGTTGCGATAGGCGACATAGCCCGGCCGGGCGATGGCGACGCGGGCGCCGGGGGCGAACAGGCACGACAGCGCGAGTACAAAGGCCGGCGACGCGCCGCAGGTCAGCACGATCTGTTCGGCGCTGACGGCAATGCCATGCGCATCCGCATAATATTGCGCGATGCGCTCCTTCAGCCCCGGGCTTTCCCAATAGCCATTGTCGGGGGCATCGAGCCGGATGTGCGCGGCGGCGATCGCGGCGGCGGGGGCGCCGGTCGATGGCTGGCCGAATTCCATGTGGATGACCGGGCGGCCGGCGGCCTCCAGTTCAAAGGCGCGGCGGCTGATGGCGATGGTGTGGAACGGGTCGATCGCGGCGATGGTCATGCGCGTCTTCTTGCCGCTGTGTCACGGCGAAGGCAATCGCGGCGGAACCGCCGGCGGTGCGCTGCCGTTTCCCTGCCACAACCCGCAGAGGAGACACGCCGATGGCCACCCCCCAGGAACTCGAAGCCGCCTTCTGGAGCGCGCTGAAATCCGACCGCACGATGATGCTCGGCCTCGATGGCGTCGAGGATGGCCATGCCCGCCCGATGACCGCGCAGTTCGAGAACGACCGCAGCCCGATCTGGTTCTTCGGCGGCCGCGACAATGCGCTGTTCGCCAATATCGGCAACGGCCAGCGCGCCATCGCGACCTTTGCCGCCAAGGGGCATGACCTGTTCGCCACGGTCCACGGCACGCTGTCGGTCGATGACGATCCGGCGACGATCGACCGGCTGTGGAACAGCTTTGTCGCCGCCTGGTACGACGGCGGCAAGGACGATCCGAATCTGGTGCTGTTCCGCCTCGACGCCGAAAAGGCCGAGATCTGGGAAAACAGCAACAGCCTCGTTGCCGGTATCAAGATGCTGTTCGGCATCGACCCCAAGGCCGATTACGCCGGCAAGGTGGCGGAAGTGTCGCTCGGCTGACCGGCTTGGCGGTGCGCGGCGAAATCGCTAGCGTGCTGCGATGCAGAATGAGCAGACACTTATGGCGCGGCGGGCAGCAATGCTCGTCGCGCTGCTTGCCGGCGGCGCGGTGCTGACCCAGGCCGGGCTGAACATGGCGCGCGCCGTCGACAAGGGCGAATCGCCGCTGCTGGCGGTGCTGGCGCTCTATGGCTTCTTCACCATCTGGTCGAACACGCTCGTCGCGCTGGTGGCGGGCCGCTATGCCATGCATGGCAGCGCCGGCGGCTTCCTAACACGGCCGGGCACGATGGCGGCGGCGGCAGTCTACATCGTCGTGGTGGGTGTCATCTACAACACGCTGCTGGCGCGCTATAATCCTGTTACTGGCGTGCGGCTGGTCACCGATACCGTCCTCCATACCGTCGTGCCGATCGGCTATGCGCTGTGGTGGCTGGTGCTGGTGCCGCGGCGCCGGCTGGCGTGGAATGCCGTCTGGCTGGCGATGGCGTTTCCCTTTGCCTATTGCTTCGTCGCGCTGACGCGAGGGCAACTGACGGGCAAATATGCCTATTTCTTCATCGATATCGGCAAATATGGCTGGGGCCAGGTGCTCGTCAACATCGTCGGACTGGTGCTGTTCTTCACGCTGCTGATGGCGCTGGTCATCGGCTTCGATCGCTGGGCGCATGGCCGGCAAGGCGCTGTTTCACCAAGTTGATTGCGATGCGTGACGGCGGCGTGCGGGCGCGCTAGACGACGATAAAACACAGCCTCGGGGATCCGCCATGCATCCGTTCGTCCACGCCGCCGCCACGCCCGACACGCCGGCGATCATCATGGCCGGCAGCGGTGCCAGCATGTCTTACGCCCAGCTGGAGGCGCGATCGAACCAGGTGGCGCAACTGCTGCGCGCACAGGGTCTGCAGCGCGGCGATACCATCGTCATCCTGATGTACAACAGCCTCGATTATCTGCCGATATGCTGGGGCGCCCAGCGCGCCGGTATCGTCTATGTCGCCATGTCGACCAAGCTGACCGCCGATGAAGCCGGCTATATCGTCGCCGATTCGGGGGCCAAGGCGATCTTTGCCAGCGCGGCGCTCGGCGCGGTCGCGGCGGCTGCGGCGCCCGATGTGCCGGCGCGCTATGTCGCCGGCGGCGCGGTGGCGGGTTTTCAGGATCTCGACACGGCGCTTGCCGCCATGCCGGCGACGCGCATCGCCGATGAAAGCTGCGGCCGCGACATGCTGTATTCGAGCGGCACCACCGGCCGGCCCAAGGGCGTGCGCGGGCCGCTGCCCGAAGGCGCGATCGATGCCGGCGACGCGCTGACCGGGCTGGTTGCGCTGCTGTATCAGTTCGCGCCGGGCATGATCTATCTGTCGCCGGCGCCGCTCTATCATGCGGCGCCCTTGCGCTATTGCATGTCGGTGCACCGCTATGGCGGCACGGTCGTGGTGATGGAGAAATTCGACCCCGAAACCTATCTGGCACTGGTTGAAAAATACCAAATCACCCACAGCCAGCTGGTGCCGACGATGTTCGTGCGGATGCTCAAGCTGCCCGATGATGTCCGCCGCAAATACGACCTTTCGAGCCTGAAGGTCGCCATCCACGCCGCGGCGCCGTGCCCGGTCGACGTCAAGCACGCGATGATCGACTGGTGGGGGCCGGTCATCTATGAATATTATTCGGCCACCGAAGGCGCCGGCTTCACCTCGATCACGCCGCAGGAATGGCTGCAAAAGCCCGGCAGCGTCGGCAAATCGATCCTTGGCGCCATCCGCGTCCTCGCTGATGACGACAGCCTGTTGCCGCCGGGGCAGACCGGGCGCATCTATTTCCACGGCGGCACCAGCTTCAGCTATCACAACGACCCGGAGAAAACCGCGAGCGTCACCGGCGAACATGGCGCCACCTTTGGCGACATCGGCCATGTCGATGACGACGGCTATCTGTTCCTCACCGATCGCGCCGCGTTCATGATCATCTCGGGCGGCGTCAACGTCTATCCGCAGGAGGCCGAAAACGCGCTGACCCTGCATCCCGAAGTTGCCGATGTCGCGGTGTTCGGCGTTCCCGATGCCGAAATGGGCGAGGCGGTTAAGGCGGTGGTGCAGCCGCGCGACATGGCGCGCGCCGGGCCGGAACTCGAGGCGGAGCTGATCGCCTTTGTCCGCTCACGTCTCAGTCATGTGAAATGCCCCAAGAGCATCGATTTCCTGGCCGAACTGCCGCGCCATGACACGGGCAAGCTCTACAAGCGCTTGCTCAAGGACAAATATTGGGCGGAGAGCAAGGCCTGATGCGATTCATCCTGGGGTTGCTGGCGCTGCTGGTCGCGCTGCCCGCGGCGGCAGCACCGGCGCTGTATGTGATCCGCGATGCCGATACCGAAGTCACCCTGTTCGGCAGCGTCCATGCGCTGCCCAAGGGGGAGACCTGGGCGAGCCCGCGCGTGCTCGATCGCTTCGATGCCGCCGATACGCTGGTGCTGGAGGTGGTGATGCCCGAAGACCCGCTGACGCTGGCACCGGTCGTCCAACGGCTCGGCTTCCGCCCCGGCGGCAAGACGCTGGCGCAGCGGCTGGCGCCCGAATATGCCGGCAAGCTGGGCCCAGCGGCGGCCGGTGCCGGCGTGCCGCTCGCCGCGCTCGACCAGATGGCGACGTGGCTGGCGGCGGTGACGCTCAGCGAGGCGACATTTTCGGCGATGGGGCTGACTCCGGCGGATGGTGTCGAACCGGCGCTGACGGCGCGGGCGAAGGCGGCGAAAAAGCCGGCGATCGGCCTTGAAACCCCCGAACAGCAACTGGGCTTTCTCGCCGGGCTGCCCGAGGCCGACCAGGTCAAGATGCTTGAGGCGACGCTCGACGATGCCGCGGCGGCAAAACAGGAAACCGAAAAACTGATCGCCGCGTGGCGCGCCGGCGACGTGGAGGCGATCGCCCGCGATTTCGCGCGCGAGACCAAGGCGTCGCCGGTGCTGCAGGCGACATTGCTGACCAACCGCAATCGCCGCTGGGCCGATTGGATCGCCGGCACCATGAAACGCCCGGGCAAGCTGTTCATCGCGGTCGGCGCCGGGCATCTCGGCGGCCCCGAGGGGCTGGTGGCGATGCTCAAGGCCAGGGGGCTGGCGGTCGAACAGTTGCCCTGAACCCGGCGGCGCGGGCGAGCGAGGGCGAAACTTGCTTTTCAAGCCTGCATCCCCTATGCGCCACCGCTTCGTGGCATCCCCATCTGCATCCCTGGAGGCCGGGGCGGCCACGAATTTTACTATTTTTGGAGAAGCGAGCAATGAGCGAAACGTTGAAGCTCGCGGCCGAGATGCGTGAACGGGCAGGCAAGGGAGCCTCTCGTGCCGTGCGTCGTACCGGCCGCGTCCCCGCCGTGATCTATGGTGCCGGTTCCGCCGCCACCCCGATCCATGTCGAGGAAAAACTGCTGGTCCGCCAGCTGTCAACCGGCCATTTCATGAACTCGGTCATCGAGATCGAGATCGCGGGCGGTGACAAGGTTCGCACCTTGCCGCGCGACGTGCAGTTCCACCCGGTCACCGACCGGCCGATCCATGTCGATTTCTTCCGCCTGCAGGGCAATGCGTCGATCACCGTCGCGGTGCCAGTGCATTTCGTCGACGAAGACAAATCGCCCGGCATGAAGCGCGGCGCGGTGCTCAACATCGTTCGCCACGAGCTGCAGCTCGATTGCCCGTCGAATGCCATCCCCGACCAGATCGATGTCAGCCTGGCTGGCAAGGATGTCGGTGATTCGATCCACATCAGCGCCATCGCCCTGCCCAAGGGTGTCACCTCGCACATCACCGATCGCGATTTCACCATCGCCACGATGGTCGCGCCGTCGGCGCTGAAGAGCGAGAACGCCGAAGTCGAAGCCGCGGCCGAAGACGCCGCAGCCTGAACCTGATTATCCGAGGCCGGTGAAGTGAAGATCTTTGCCGGTCTCGGGAATCCAGGTGCGACCTACGCGCTCCACCGCCACAATATCGGTTTCATGGCAGTCGACGCCATTGCCGCGCTGCACGGTTTCGGGCCGTGGAAGACGCGATTTCAGGGGCTGGCCAGCGAAGGCCGCATCGGCACCCACAAGGTGACATTGCTCAAGCCTGCGACGTTCATGAACGACAGCGGGCGATCGGTCGGCGAGGTGCTGCGCTTTTACAAGCTCGAACCGGCCGACGCGCTGACGGTATTTTACGACGAGCTCGACCTTGAACCCTTCAAGGTGCGGGTCAAGCATGGCGGCGGCGCGGCGGGGCACAATGGCATCCGGTCGATCGACGCGCATGTCGGCCCCGACTACGCCCGCGTCCGGCTCGGCATCGGCCATCCGGGGCACAAGGACCGGGTGACCGGCCATGTGCTCGGCAATTTCGCCAAGGCCGAGATGGAGCCGCTGGCGGATCTGCTCGGGGCGGTCGCTGCCGAAGTGCCGTGGCTGCTGGCAGGCGACGAGGCGCGGTTCATGAGCGAGATTGCGCGGCGCTAACCTCCCCTCCCGCTTGCGGAAGGGGCTGGGGGTGGGGGGCTCCTCATTAGCGACGATTTTCGGGGCGGCAGACTCCCCCACCCCCGACCCCTCCCGCAGGCGGGAGGGGAGCAGGAAGAAGGAAACAAAGATGGCCATTCGCTGCGGAATTGTCGGGCTGCCCAATGTCGGCAAATCGACGCTGTTCAACGCCCTGACCGAAACCGCCAGCGCGGCGGCGGCGAATTACCCGTTCTGCACGATCGAGCCCAATGTCGGCAATGTGCCGGTGCCCGACCAGCGGCTGAACGATCTTGCCCGCATCGGCGGATCGCAAAAGATCATCGAGACGCAGCTCGGCTTTACCGACATTGCCGGGCTGGTGCGCGGCGCGTCGAAGGGGGAGGGGCTGGGCAACCAGTTCCTCGCCAATATCCGCGAGACCGACGCCATCGTCCATGTGCTGCGCTGTTTCGAGGATGACGATGTCACCCATGTCGAAGGCCGGGTCGATCCGGTGTCGGACGCCGAGACGGTGGAGACCGAGCTGATGCTCGCCGACCTCGAAAGCCTCGAAAAGCGAGTGCCGGCGCTGGTGAAGAAGGCGACGCAGGGCGACAAGGAGGCCAAGATCCAGGCGCGCGTGCTCGGCGAGGCGCTCGAGCTGCTGCGCGACGGCAAGCCGGCGCGGCTGACGGCACCCAAGGACGAGGAGGAAGCGCGCGCGTTGGCGCAGGCGCAGCTGCTGACAACCAAGCCCGTCCTGTATGTGTGCAATGTCGAGGAAGCCTCGGCCGCCACCGGCAACGCCCACAGCGCCGCGGTGCAGGCGATGGCGGCAAAAGTCGGCGCCGGCGCGGTGATCATCTCGGCGGCGATCGAGGCCGAAGTGGCGATGATGGAGCCCACCGACCGCCCCGAATATCTGGAAGCGCTCGGGCTGACCGAAACCGGCCTCGCCCGCGTCGTCCGCGCTGGCTACGACCTGCTCGGCCTCATCACCTTCTTCACCGTCGGCCCCAAGGAAGCCCGTGCCTGGACGGTGACGCGCGGATCAAAGGCGCCGCAGGCCGCCGGCGCCATCCACGGCGATTTCGAAAAGGGCTTCATCCGCGCCGAGACGATGGCGTTCGCGGACTATCTGAAGTTCAACGGCGAAGCCGGGGCGCGCGAGGCGGGGAAATACCGGTCGGAAGGCAAGGACTATGTCGTCCACGACGGCGACGTGATGCTGTTCCGCTTCAACGTCTGAGCATGTTCTGCGCCGGGATGACAGGCGCCGCCGGTGTGGCTATCACCCTGTAATGACCGATCGTCGCCATTTCCTCGGCCTTGCTGCCGCTGCGCTTGCCGCGCCGGCGCTGGCTGAAAACAAGGTCGATCTCGGCCTGCCCGGCGGGCCATCGCGGCGCCCGTTGACCAGCATGTTTCCGGGCAAGCGCGGCATGATTTTGCAGCGCACCGTGCCGCCGCTGCTCGAAACCCCGCTGATGGCGTTCGACGCGGGCATCATCACCCCCAACGACCGGTTTTTCGTGCGCTGGCACTGGCCGTTCCCGACCGAGATCGATGCGGCCGCATATCGCCTGCGCGTCGATGGCCATGTGGCGAAATCGCTCGAGCTGTCGCTCGCCGCATTGCAGCGGCTGCCGCATTTCGAGATCACCGCGGTCAACCAGTGTTCGGGCAATTCGCGCGGGCTGTTCACGCCGCGCGTCGCCGGCGGGCAATGGGCGCATGGCGCGATGGGCAATGCGCGCTGGACGGGGGTGCGGCTGCGCGATGTGCTCGCCGCCGCCGCAATCCGGCCCGGCGCGGTGCAGGTGCGTTTCTCCGGCCTCGACGAGCCGCTGATGCCCGATGCGCCGGATTTCCGGAAATCGCTGGGCCTCGATCACGCGCTGGATGGCGAGGTGATGCTCGCCTGGGCGATGAACGGCGAACCGCTGCCGATCCTCAACGGCTTTCCGCTGCGGCTGGTCGTGCCCGGCTGGTTTTCGACCTATTGGGTCAAGATGCTCGACCGGATCGAGGTGCTCGATCGGCCCGACGACAATTACTGGATGGCCAAGGCCTATCTGGTGCCCGACACGCCCGACGGCAGCATCGCACCGGGGACGACGGATTTCGCCAAGCGGCCGATCGCCGCGATGGTGCCGCGCGCCTTCATCACCAATGTCGCCGATGGCGCACGCCTGCCGGTGGCGCCGTTGCCGATCGGCGGCATCGCGATGGGCGGCGACAGCGGCGTTGCCCGCGTCGAGGTGTCGGGCGATGGCGGTGCGACCTGGGCGGTGGCGAAACTGGGGGCGGATGCCGGCAAATACAGTTTCCGCCGGTTCGACACGGTCATCACACCCGCGCCCGGCGCGGCGGCGCTGATGGCGCGCTGCACCAATGCCGTCGGCCGGGTGCAGCCGATGACGGCGGCGTGGAACCCCGGTGGTTTCATGCGCGGCAATGTCGAAACGACCAATGTGATCTTCGCCTGATGCGCATCCTGCTCCCCGCCGCGATGCTCGTCCTGTCAGTGGCGGCGCTTGCGGCCCCCGTCGCCATCACGCTGCCCGACGACGCGACGCCGTTCGCCGATCTCGCCGGCGGGCCGAGCGCGGAGGCGATCAACAACAACTGCCGCGCTTGCCATTCGGCGAGCATGGTGACCAACCAGCCACGCCTGACCCGCGCCGAATGGACCGCCGAAGTGGCGAAAATGCGCAATGTCTACAAGGCGCCGGTCGATCCCGCCGACGATGCCGCGATCATCGACTGGCTGGTGGCGATGAGCGACCGGCAGGCCCCCAAAGCTGCCGGTTGACCCCCGCGCATTGCGCCGACTA
>JBBQKM010000095.1:0-9358 GCA_038326915.1 Sphingomonadales bacterium | reverse complement strand
CCAGGCCAGCACCGGCGCGCCGGCCGGCACCACCGCCTGCACCGCGCAGGCGAGCACGAAATTGAGGCCGAATAGCCCCAGCCATTTGCCGTGCAGTCCGGCCTTGCGACCCGCCATGGCGATCGTCAGCGCGGCCGCCGCCGCCATCAGCAGCAGCGCCTGCAGTTCGAGCCGCGGCAGCGCCGCCAGCCGGTCGTAATAATTGCCCTTGGCATCGGCGCCCGACAGCAGATTGCCGCCATAGGCGAGCACCCCGGTGGCGATCAGGAAGGTGATACCGTCGAACGCACCGGCGGACACCTCGCGCCAGCGCCAGCCGCGGCCGCGCACCGCCAGCCCGGCCAGCCCCGCCGCCGCCGCCAGCACGACCCAGCCGACCCACGACGGATAGGCGATGATGAACTGCCCCAGCACGTCGCTGAACACCGTATCGGGCGCGCGTTCGGGCAGCGCCGGCGCCGCCAGCAGCGCGCGGGTGATATCGAGACCCTGCGCCCCCAGATGCTGCAGCGCGCCGCGATCGAGCGCATCGGGCGTCGCCAGCGGCGAATGATAGAGCCGCGCATCGCCGATGAAGGCGAAATTGACGCCGGGAATGCCGCGCAGCTTTGCCGGCGTGAAATCGGTCGAATTGGGCAGCAGCTCATAGACCTTCACCGCCAGCGAATTGGCCGCCGGATCGGCGACACTGGCGGCGAACAGCTGCATCAGCGCGCCATTGCCCGGGCCGGTTTCGAACATCTGCGCGCGGCCGCCGCCGCCGCGGGTTTCCATGTTGACCAGCGCGCCGACCCGCGCCGCCAGCGGATCGCCGGCCACGCCATCGGCAAAGAACGCCCGCGCGCCGACGAGCCCGAGCTCCTCGGCATCGGTGAAGATCAGCGCCAGGTCGCGCTGCTGGCTGGCGCGCGGGATGGCGCGCGCGATCTCCAGCGCCGCCGCCACCCCGGCGGCATCGTCGGCAGCGCCGGGGGAGCCCCAGACGCTGTCATAATGCGCCATCACCGCGACCAGCGGCGACGCCGGATCGCGCCCCGGCCGCAGCGCCACCAGCGTCACCGCCTGCGCGCTGTCGGCGGCGGTGCTGCCCCATTTGCGCAGGCGTTCGCGCGCCTTGGCCGGCAACGGAGCATTGACGGTGCGAACGCTGAACCCCAGCGCCTGCAGGCGCGCGGCAAGCTGGACGCGCACCGCCTCGTTCGCTGCCGACCCTGTCGGATGCGGTTCACGCGCGATGCTGCGGACATCGACCATGGCGCGTTCGGCCGAAAACCGGTCGGCACCAGCCGACGCCGGCAGCGGCGCCGGCGGCTGCACCGCCCAGACGCCCAGGATCGCCGCGGCAACAAGCGTCACCACCAGCCAAAGCCATTTCACCATGCCGCCCCCGCCCCTTGTGTCGCCAAGCGTCGTGGAACGCCCGGCACGACAGCGCAACCCCCGGCGTAGCGATACCGGCGTGCCACCGATTGCGGTCGCGCCCGAAAAATTGCCCTTCCCGACCGGCACCCGGCCGCCCCGCATGGCGCCGCCGCGGTTTTGGGTGAAAGTGATGGTGCATGCCCAACATCACCATCATCGGCGGCGGCTTTGCCGGTGCCACCCTCGCCAGGCGGCTGATGGGGCGCCTGCCCCCCGGCTGGGACGTCGTGCTGGTTTCGGAGGAAGGCTATACGACCTATAATCCGCTGCTGCCCGAAGTCGTCGGCGCCAGCATCTTTCCCGAACATGCCGTGGCACCGCTGCGCGAGGTGATCGATGTCCAGAATGGCGGCCGCTTCATCATGGCCGCGGTTTCGGACATCGACATGACGCGGCGGCAGGTCGTCGCCGAAAGCCTGGTTGGTGAAATCCGCCTCGATTTCGATCATCTCGTGCTCGCCTTCGGCAATCGCGCCCGGCTGGACTTCATCCCCGGCATGGCCGAGCATGCGCTGCCGCTGAAAAGCGTCGGCGACGCCCTGCACATCCGCAACATCGTCCTGCGCCGACTGGCGGCGATGGAGCTCGAGGATGAACCGGCGCGGCGGGCGCTGCTCGGGCATTTCGTCGTGATCGGCGGTGGCTTTTCGGGCGTCGAGGTGGCCGGCGCCATGATCGACTGCATCAAGGGCATCGGCAAATATTTCCCCCATGCGATGAGCGACATCGCGCGAGTCACCCTTGTCCACAACGGCGATCGCCTGCTGCCGGAAATGGTGCCACGGCTCGGCGCCGCCGCGTTGCGCCAGTTGCGGCGGCGCGGCGTCGATGTGCGCCTGGGGGTCACTGCCACCGCGATCGATTGCGAAGGCGTCGATCTCGGCGCCGCCGGCCGCATCGCTGCCGCCACCATGGTCGCCACCATCGGCACCATGCCCAACACGCTGGCCGCACGGCTGGGCGTGGCAACCGTCAAGGGCCGCATCCCGGTCGCGCCGACGCTGGCCGTCGCCGGGCTCGAAAATGTCTGGGCGCTCGGCGACTGCGCGCTGGCCGTAAACGCCGCCGATGGCCAGCCGAGCCCGCCAACCGCACAATTCGCCGTTGCCCAGGCCAAACAGCTCGCCGACACGCTGGCCGCGGTGGTCGCCGGCCGGCCGGCGCGACCGTTCCGCTATACGCCGCGCGGCGCGATGGCCGCGACCGGGCATTTGAACGGCGTCGCCGAAATCTTCGGGGTTAGCTTTGCCGGGCTCGCCGCCTGGCTGGCGTGGCGCGGCTATTACCTGCTGCAGCTGCCGACGCTGGGCCGCAAGGTGCGGGTCTACGTCGAATGGACCTGGGGCATGTTCTTTGCCCCCGATATCACCCACATCCACTTCACCCGCAGCGGCGGTGGCAGCACGGCACCGATGGTCGCGGCGCGGCGCGCACCCGACAGCGTCAGCGACCCGGCAGCGTATCGCGACGCACGATGACGATGATCAGGCACGCAACCAGCAAAACGATGGCGAGCAGCGGGTTGCCGCCGAGCACGGTCAGGTGCGCGAGGATCGCGCCGACCATGACGATGAACAGGGTCGCGGCGCTCGCCGCCGCCTGGCGCGGCAGCAGCAGCCCCAGCCCGCAGACAACCTCCAGCCCGCCGGTCAGATAGCGCAGCCACTGGCCAAGGCCGACGGTGGTGAACACCTCCACCATCGCCGGGTCGCCGATCAGTTTCTTGCCCCCGGCCATCACGAACACCGCGGCGGCGAGCAGTTGCAGCCCCCACGACAGCCACACATATGACCGGTCAGGCGCCGCCATCAGGCACCGACCTTCTGCGCCTGCTCCCACGCCAGGTCGGCGAGCAGCTCGACCCCCTCGGCGGTCTTTTTGGCATGGGCGCTGGCGGCGGTGCCGCGGACGACGCGGCCGCGGATACCGTGGATGATGCCGGCCAGCCGGAACATGTTGTAGGCGACGTAGAAATCGAGGTTGGGGATGCCGTCGCGACCGGTGCGCGCGCAATAGGCGGCGACATATTCATCCTCGGTCGGGATGTTGAGCGCGGCGAGATCATTGCCGATCAGCCCGGTGGTCGCCGATGGCGGCATCCGGTACATCATCAGGTGATAGCTGAAAGCGGCGAGCGGATGCCCCAGCGTCGACAAGTCCCAGTCGAGCACCGCCAGCACCTTCGGCTCGGTCTTGTGGAAAATCATGTTGTCGCAGCGATAATCACCATGGACGACGCTGGTTTCATCGCCATCGGGGATGTTGTTCGGCAGCCATTCGACCAGCCGGTCCATCGATGGCACCACACCGGCGTCCTTGTCCTCCAGATACTGCCGCGACCAGCGGCCGATCTGGCGCGCGAAATAATTGCCGGGCTTGCCGAAATCCGAAAGCCCGGCCTTGTCGATGTCGATCATGTGGAGATCGGCCATCGTCTTGTTCATCGCGTCGAAATAGGCGCGGCGATCGTCGCGCGGCACATCGGGGAAGGTCGCATCCCAGATCACCCGGCCGTCGACGCAATCCATCACATAGAACCAGGTGCCGATGACGGCATCGTCCTTGCACAGGCCAAACGTCCGCGGCGCCGGAAAGCCCTGGCCGTGCAGCGCGGTGATGACCTTGTATTCGCGGTCGACGGCGTGCGCGGATGGCAGCAATATGCCCGGCGGCTTGCGGCGCAGCACATAATTCTGGTGCGGCGTCAGCAGCTTGTAGGTCGGGTTCGACTGGCCGCCCTTGAACTGTTCGATGGTCAGCGGCCCGGCATAGCCTTCGACGTTCTCGCGCATCCAGGCATCGAGGCGCGCCGGATCGATCTCCTGCCCTTCGCGGACATCGCCGGTGCCGGAAAACTGCTGCTGGCGTTCGCTCATCTGCACGCGGTCGGTTCCTTACGATTTTTGGGTCAGGCCTTGCCGATATCGCGCCGATAAAAGCCGCCATGCCAGCGGATCTTTCTGATAGCCGCATAGGCCAGCGAGCGCGCTTCCCCGACATCGGCGCCCAGCGCCGATACGGCCAGCACCCGGCCGCCGGCGGCAACCAGCTTGCCGGCGGCGTTGCGGCGCGTGCCGGCGTGAAAAACCTCGACGCCCAGCGCCTCGGCCTGGTCGATATCGTCGATGATGGTGCCGGCGACCGGCGTGCCGGGATAGCCCATCGCCGCATAAACGATGGTGACGGCGGTTTCCTTCGACCACGACGCCGCCGCCTCGTGCAGGCGCCCCTCCGCACAGGCGAGCAGGATCGCGGCAAGATCGCCGTCGAGCCGCAGCATCAGCGCCTGCGCTTCGGGATCGCCGAAGCGGCAGTTGTATTCGATCAGTTGCGGCCCCTGGGGGGTGAGCATCAGCCCGGCATAGAGCACGCCGGTATAGGGGGTGCCGGCGTCGGCCATGGCCTTCAGCGTCGGCTTGATGATGGTTTCGATGGCCTGGTCACGCAACGCATCGGTCAGCCGCGGCGATGGTGACACCACCCCCATGCCGCCGGTGTTGGGCCCGGTGTCATCGTCAAAGGCGCGCTTGTGATCCTGCGCCGATGGCCAGATCGAGATGGTCTTGCCGTCGGTCAGCACGAACAGGCTCGCCTCCGGCCCGCTCAGACACTGTTCGATAACGACAGGCCCGCTGATGTCGGCGAGCGCCGCCAGCCCTTCCTCGTTGGTCTCGGCAACGGTGACGCCCTTGCCGGCGGCAAGGCCATCGGCCTTCACCACCACCGGCAGCGGGTGGACGGCGACATAGTGATGCGCATCGGCGGCGGATTTGAAGCGGCGATAACCGGCGGTCGGGATGCCGGCGGCGCGGCACAGGTCCTTGGTGAAACCCTTCGACCCCTCCAGCCGGGCCGCGGCGGCGGTCGGGCCGAACGCGGCGATGCCGGCAGCGCGCAGCGCATCGACGACGCCGGCGACCAGCGGGCCTTCGGGGCCGACAACGACGAGCCCGATGCCGTTGGCACGGGCGAATTCGGTCACGGCATCCGGATCGGCAATGGCGAGATCGACACAATCGGCGACCGCGGCGATACCGGCATTGCCAGGCGCACAGACCAGCCGGGCAACATTGGGCGACTGGCGCAGTTTCCAGCACAGCGCATGTTCACGGCCGCCGCCGCCCAGAACCAGGATATCGAACTTGCTCATGCTGGCGCTTCTAACAGGCTGCACCGTCACGGCAACGGCAGGACGGACACCTATCATGACATTATTTCCATATTCGCGCGCCCCTTCACCCGCTGCCGCATCGCGCCTATGCAGGCAACCATGGACGAAGCCGTCACCAACACCCCCGAATATTCGGTCAGCGAGATCGCCGGCGCGCTGAAACGCACCGTCGAAACCGCGTTCGGCCAAGTGCGCGTGCGCGGCGAACTGTCGGGATTCCGCCGCCATTCGTCGGGCCATTGGTACGGCGCGATGAAGGATGATCGCGCGCTGATCGACATCGTGATGTTCAAGGGCAGCGCCGGCACGCTGAGCTTCCGCCCCGAAGACGGGCTGGAGGTCATCGCCACCGGCAAGCTGACCACCTATCCGGGCCGGTCGAAATACCAGATCGTCGTCGAACGCATGGAACCCGCCGGTGTCGGCGCGCTGCTCGCCCAGATCGAGGCACGGCGGCTGAAGCTCGCCGCCGAGGGCCTGTTCGACGCGGCGCGCAAACAGGCCTTGCCGCACATCCCGCGCGTCATCGGGGTCGTCACCTCGCCAACCGGCGCTGTCATCCGCGACATCCTCCACCGCCTTGCCGACCGGTTTCCGCGCCATGTGCTCGTTTGGCCGGTCGCGGTACAGGGCGAGGCGGCGGCGGCGCAAGTCGCGGCGGCGATTCGCGGCTTCAACGCGATTGCGCCGGGCGGCCGGGTGCCGCGTCCCGACCTGATCATCGTCGCGCGCGGCGGCGGCTCGATCGAGGATCTCGCCGCCTTCAACGAGGAATCGGTCGTCCGCGCTGCCGCCGCCAGCACCATTCCGCTGATCAGCGCCGTCGGCCATGAAACCGACACGACCCTCATCGATTTCGCGTCGGACTGGCGCGCGCCCACCCCCACCGCCGCCGCCGAACGCGCCGTGCCGGTGCTCGCCGACCTGAAGGCGGCGCTCGCCATGCAGGCGGCGCGGCTCGATCGTGCCGGGGCGCGCGCCATCGCCCAGCGCCGCGAACGCGCCGAGGCGGCGGCGCGGCTGCTGCCCAGCCCGCGATCGCTGCTGCAACTGCCCGCGCAGCGCGCCGACGACCTGTTCGATCGCCTGCCGCGCGGGCTGTCGGCGACGGCCAGCCGCTGGCGTGGTCGCGCCATGAGCGCCGGCGCGGCGCTGCGGCCGGCGCTGATCCGCGGCCGCCGCGACCGCGCCGCGACCCTGCTCGCTGCTGCCGCCACCGGCCTCGATCGCGGCGCACGCGGGGTTGCGACGCGCGAGGCCGCCCGGCTCGACACGCGCAGCGCCCGGCTGCGGCTGTTCCTCGTCACCGCCACCGCCGACCGCGCCCGCGCCCGGCTTGACCAGGCGGCGCGGCTGCTCGGCAGCCTGGGCCCCGAACAGGTGCTGGCGCGCGGCTATGCGCTGGTGCTGTCGCCCGGCGGCAAGCTGGTGCCGAGCGCCGCGGCCGCCGCTGCCGAATCGCGCTTGACGATCCGCTTCGCCGATGGCGAAACAGCTGTGACCACCGGGACACCGGTGCAAGGAAGGCTCCTGTAATGCTCGATACCCTCGGCCGGCCGGCGCGGCTGCGCTATCTCTCCGGCTCCTATCACGTCCTCGCCCCCGGCGATTTCGTCACCTGTGCCGTCACCGGCAAGCGCATCCCGCTGCCGGCGCTGCGCTATTGGAGCCATGAGCTGCAGGAGGCTTATTTCGACGCCGCCGCCGCCACCGCCCGCTATCAGGACATGCGCGCGCAAGGCCGGCTTTGATCGCTGTCCTCGCCCTGCTGCTGGCAGCGGCTGCCCCCACCAGCGCGCCGATCCTCGCCGGCCCGGCCGAACAGGGCGCCCTGCTGCACGGCACCGCGCCGGCGGGCACACGCCTGCTGACGCTGGATGGCAAACCGGTCAGCGTGGCGCCCGATGGCGCCTTCATCATCGGTTTCGGCCGCGACGCCCCGGCCACCGCGATCCTGGCTTATACGATCGGCGACGCGACCATCTCGCTCGAAATCCCCGTCTCGCCGCGCCAGTGGCGCATCCAGTCGCTGCCCAACCTGCCGCCGCGCCCGGTGCCCGATGCCGAATTCGATGCGCGCCGCCCCGCCGAACTGGCCAGCATCGCCGCGGCCCGCGCCGGCATCAGCGCCGAAACCGGCTGGCGCACCACCTTTGCCGCGCCGGTCACCGGCCCGATCACCGGCGCCTATGGCTCGCAGCGTATCCTGGCCGGCACGCCGTCCGCCCCCCACGCCGGGCTGGATTTCGGTGTCGCGCCCGGCACCCCGGTGCTGGCGCCCGCCGCCGGCATCGTGCGCCTCGCCCAGGGGCCGTTCACGCTGGAGGGCAATCTGGTGATGATCGATCACGGCATGGGCCTCGTCACCGCCTATCTGCACCTGTCGCGCATCGACGTCAGGCCGGGGGATCATGTCACCACCGGCCAGCCCATCGGCCGCGTCGGCGCCACCGGCCGCGCCACCGGGCCGCACCTGCACTGGGGCGCGACCTGGACCGACGTGCGGATCGACCCTGCCAAGCTGTTGAAAAAGGCGCTGCCCGATGGCCGATGATCCCGTCGCGCTCAACAGCGCCGGCCTGCGCGCGCTCGGCCAGGGCGATGCCGCCACCGCCGCCACGCTGTTGCGCCGCGCCGTCGCCGCCGATCCCGAATCGGCGCTGCTGTGGTTCAACCTCGCC
This sequence comes from Sphingomonadales bacterium, assembly GCA_038326915.1. Lineage (GTDB taxonomy): Bacteria > Pseudomonadota > Alphaproteobacteria > Sphingomonadales > Sphingomonadaceae > Sandarakinorhabdus. The sequence continues at coordinate 1,084 of JBBQKM010000095.1, read as the reverse complement.
ACTGCGCTGTGCAGTGCCGGCGATCGCGCCGCCGAGGCCGAAGCGCTCGACAAGGCGCTCGATCGCGACCCCTATTTCTCCCACGCGCTGTTCGCCAAGGGCTATCACTACGAAACCGGCGGCGACATGGCGGCAGCGCTGGAGATGTACAGCCGGCTGCTCGCGGCGCTCGATCCGCGCGAACAACATGGGCCGGGCTTTGCCGCCGGCATCGCCCATGCCCGCGATCTGGTCTCGCAATCGACCGCGGCGCTGGCCAACCGGCTCGATGGCGCGCTTGCCGCGGCGCGCGCCGGCGTCGATCCCGCCGAACGGCTGCGCTTCGATCATTGCGTCGATATCGGGCTCGGCCGCCGCCGCGTCTTTCACCACCAGCCGCTGGTGCTGCATTACCCCTATCTGCCCGCCGACCAGTTCTTCGATCGCCGGCATTTCCCCTGGCTGGCGGAACTGGAGGCGGCCACCCCCGCCATCCGCGCCGAACTGCAGGCGGTGCTCGCCGCCGGCGGCGAAGGCTTTGCCCCGTATGTCGCCTATCCCGCCGGCGCGCCGGTCAACCAATGGGCCGGGCTCAACCACAACGACGCCTGGGCAGCACAATTCCTGATCGAGCATGGCAAGCCCAACGCGACCTTGCGCGATCGCTGCCCCGAAACCGCCGCGGTGCTCGATCGGCTGCCGCTGTTCGATTGCCCGGGGCGCGGCCCGGTGGCGTTTTTCTCGCTGCTGAAACCGCGTACCCATATTCCGCCGCACACCGGCGCCACCAATATCCGCACCATCGTCCATCTGCCGCTGATCGTGCCGCCGGCGTGCAGCTTTCGGGTCGGCAACGAAACCCGGGCGTGGGTGGCGGGGGAGGCCTTTGCCTTTGACGACACCATCGAGCACGAGGCGATCAACGATTCCGATGAATTGCGCGCCGTGCTGATCATCGACACCAGGAACCCGCATCTGACACTCACCGAGCGTGACCTGCTGCGCGCCTATGTCGCCGCGCTCGATGCGTCGGCGGTGGGGCTGCAGCCGTTCGATCCGCGCTGACCGGCAGTCATTACGACCCTGTGTCGTTGTTGCCATCGCG